>VGCQ01000049.1 GCA_016870055.1 Alphaproteobacteria bacterium
ACACCAGATTCGCTGCAAGGAAACGCCGCTTCGGGTTTCCGGACGCTCGCTCCTCGGAGGAGGGTTCTATGAGTCGTGTGTCGATGTTCAATTCGCCCCTGCTGCTGGGCTTCGACCAGCTCGAGCGCACGCTCGACCGCTTGGCCAAGAGCGCCGAGGGCTACCCACCTTACAACATCGAGCGGATCGGCGAGAACGGCTTGCGCATCGCACTGGCCGTGGCCGGCTTCACGGCCGATGACCTCACCATCGAGCTGGTCGAGAACCAACTCACGGTGCGCGGCAAGCAAGCCGACGACGGCGACCGGGTGTTCCTGCACCGTGGCATCGCTGCCCGCCAGTTCCAGCGGTCGTTCATGCTGGCCGACGGCATCGAGGTGACCGGTGCCCGGCTCGACAACGGCCTGTTGTCGATCGACCTCGTGCGCCCGGCGATCGAGCCGCGGGTACGCACCATCCACATCGACACCGGAGCCGCCACTTCGGCCGGCAACACCATCGATATCAATGCGCGTCGCAGCGGATCACGCTGATCGGATCGTGCCAATGCTGCCAAGGAGGTAGCTATGGAAAACGGGCAGACGACCTACATCCCCCTCGCCGACGACGCCTTCCTCAGTCTCGGCGCCCAGCAGATCGCCTACGTGAAGGCCATCAACCTTCCCGACGGCGAGCATGCGATCGGCATCTTCTCAGCCGACGGCAAACCGATGGCCGCTGCCGCATCGGTCGAGCTCGCCCAGGCGCTGATTCGCCAGCACGATCTCGAGCCAGCGCTGGTGCATTGATACGAGGCTAGAGTGGTGTTGCGGGTCGCAGCGGGCAAGATGGGTTCAGCTTCGCCCAGCTGAACCCAACATGCGCTAGGCGGCGCTCTGCGCTTGAACGCTGTCGAGCAGCAGGGCGTAGAGCGCATCGGCGCTGTCGGTGGCGCGCAGCTTGTCGACCAGGGCGTGATCGCGCAGCAGGCGCGAGACGCGCGCCAATGCCTTGAGATGGTCGGCGCCGGCGCCCTCGGGCGCGACCAGCAGGAAGACGATGTCGACCGGCCGTTCGTCGATGGCGTTGAAGTCGACCGGGTGGATCAGCCGCGCGAACACGCCGCACGGCTGGGTAAGCGAGCCCATGCGGCCATGCGGGATGGCGATGCCGCCGCCGATTCCGGTCGAGCCCAGCCGCTCGCGCTTGAGCAGGCGATCGAACAGGCGGCGCTCGTCGACACCGAACAGGCTGGCGGCGCGGCCGCTCAGCTCGGCCAGCAGGGCTTTCTTGCCAGATGCCTTCACGCTGGCCAGAACGGCGTCCGGCCCGGGCAGCAAATCGGCAATTTCCACAATGTCACCAGTGGGTTAACAGGCAGGGACCAGATCGGCGCCCGGCGCGAAGGCGCCCCTATAAGCGCCTCCTCCGGAGCGGTCAAGCCGCTCGTTCGGCCTGACCGGGCGGCGATCGGTTGGCCGGCTCAGGCGCGGCCAGCTATGCCAGTGCGGCGTTTGCAATCGCTGGCGGTACGACGCGGGCAAGGCCCATGCGGCCAAGCCGGCGACGTTCCGCCGACGAGGGGATGCGCATGGCCTTGCGATACTTGGCGACGGTGCGGCGCGCAATCTCGATGCCCTCGCCCTTCAGGAGAACGACCAGCCGATCGTCCGACAAGGGGGCGGTCGCGTTCTCGCCGCCGACCAGATGACGGATGCGCGAGCGCACCGCTTCGGACGAAACGACAGCGCCGGGTGCACGGGCGGGCAGCGCCGACGTGAAGAAGTATTTCAGCTCGAAGAGGCCGCTTGGCGTGGCGATGTACTTGTTGGATGTCACACGGCTCACCGTGCTCTCGTGCAGCTCGGTGGCGGCCGCGATGTCGCGCAGCACCAGCGGCTTCAATGCGCCCACGCCCTTGCGGAAGAAGCCATCCTGCTGACGCACGATCTCGCGCGCCACCTTGAGGATGGTGGTGGCGCGCTGCTCCAGAGTCTTGACCAGCCAGTTGGCCGACTGGAACCGCTCGGCAACGAAGTCGCGGTCGGCCCTGGCGCGCACACCGGCCATCAGGGCGGCGTGGTAGTTGCGATCGATCAGCACTCTCGGCAGCGCCTCGCTGTTCAGCTCGATGTGCCAGCCTTCCTCGCCGCTCTCGGGATCTTTGACCGGGCGCAGAAAGAGATCGGGCACGACCGGCTGGATCGGCTCGAAGTCGAAGGCCTGGCCGGGACGCGGATCGAGTGCACGCAACTCCGCCAGCATGTCGCGTAGGTCCTCGGCGTCGACGCCGCAGCGCCGCCGCAACGCGCCAAGCTCGCCCTGCGCCACCAAGTCGAGATTGTCGAGCAGCGCCTGCATGGCGGGATCCAGCCGGTTGCGCTCGGCGAGCTGGGCGGCGAGGCACTCGGCCACGGTGCGGGCAAACAGCCCGGCCGGCTCGATCTGGCGCAGCCGCGCCCAGACCGTCTCGACGACGGCCGTGTCGACGCCGATGGCGGCGGCGGCGACCGCGGCATCGAGCTGGCAATAGCCCGCTTCGTCGAGCCCCTCGGTAAGCTTCAGCGCAATCCGCCGCTCGGCCGCGTCGTCGAACGCAAGCTCGATCTGCTCCAGCACATGGACGGCAAGCGATCGCGGGCGGTCGGCAACGAAGTCGAGCGCCTCGGGCGCATCCTCGCGCGGCCCCAGCCGCGCCGTGGCGCTGTCCCCACCGCGATCGGCATGCTCGCGCGTCCAGCGCTCGTCGACCTCGGCCAGGGCCGGCGCAGCTGCCTTGAGTGTCTCGGCCGTATCAGGCGATGTCGCAGGGAGTGGCACATCCGGCGGCTCGGCCGGCCCATCGTCGGCGGCAGCTTCGGCCAGCAGCGGATTCTTTTCGAGTTCCTGTTGGATGTAGGCAGCGAGCTCAAGATGCGAGAATTGCAGCAGCTTGATCGCCTGCTGCAGTTGCGGCGTCATCGCCAGGGTGTGGCGTGGCGCCAGAACGAGACTCGGACCGATACGCATATGCCCCCACTCCAAGGTCGTTAGACCTCGCCGTAGGGAGCTTCAAGCAAAAAACGTGCCAACACTCAGAAGGGCTGCGATTTCAGTGTTCGAAAATGTCGACCTCGGACCAGCCGGCCAGATCGAGGCGGGCGCGGCTCGGCAGGAACTGGAAGGCCGCCTTGGCGAATTCGGCGCGGCCCTCGCGCTCGAGCAGGGTGTCGAGCTTGGCCTTGAGCGCATGCAGGTGCAGGACGTCCGATGCGGCGTAGGCGAGCTGCTCGTCGCTCAGCGCTTCGGCTCCCCAGTCGGAGGTCTGCTGCTGCTTGGAGAGGTCGATGCCCAGCAGCTCCTTGCACAGGTCCTTCAGCCCCCAGCGATCGGTGAAAGTGCGGGTGAGGCGGGCGGCGATCTTGGTGCAGTAGACCGGCTCGCAGCGCACGCCGAGCGCGTGCTCGAGCGCGGCGATGTCGAAGCGTGCGAAATGAAAGAGCTTCACCACGGCACGGTCGGCCAGCAGCGCGGCAAGGCGCGGCGCTTGCACGGGCCCGCGCGTGATCTGGACGAGATGGGCATTGCCGTCGCCGGCCGAGAGCTGCACCAGGCAAAGCCGGTCGCGGTGGGGATTGAGCCCCATGGTCTCGGTGTCGACCGCCACCACCGAGCCGAACGAGAGGCCCGCCGGCAAGTCGCCACGGTGAAGAGTGATCGCCATCTTAGGAAGAATCCCGCAAGCCCTGCATGGTGCCCAGGAGAAGACTCGAACTTCCACGCCTCGCGGCGCTAGTACCTGAAACTAGTGCGTCTACCAATTCCGCCACCTGGGCACGGCACGCGGGCTAGAGGGCGGTGAGTTAGGGCCCGTCCGGGCCGATGTCAACCGCCGCCCCATCTAGGCTTTGAAGCCGGCCGGCGCCTCGCAGGGCACGGTCCCCATCTGGCCAGGCACCGAGACTTCCAGAATCTCCATGGCGTCGGAGGTGCGGATTTCGTTGTGCCGCAGGTAGCCCGGGATGAACAGCGAGTCGCCCTCCTCGACCTTGAGCGTGCGGCCATCCTCGAACTGCAATTCGACCCAGCCCTTGAGGATGTAGACGAACTGGCCGTCGCACTCGTGGTAGTGCCAGCCGGTCGGCCGGCTCATGCCCTGGCTCGCCATCATGACCTGGGCTCGCATGCTGCCGGCGCTCGCTTCGGCGACGCCGAGATCGCGATACTTGAAGAACTCGCGGCGGCCCTTGACCAGCACCGGCTCAGCGATGCGAGCATGCGCCACCTTCTGGCGGGATGCGGTTGCGGCCGATGTCGTGACAGTATCCGGCGCCATATCTTCCTCCGTCTCGAGGCCATCCCGAGGCGGCCAGCATACACCCTCATCGACCCTTGCGCGCCAGCGACGATGGGTTATAGGCAGCGATCATGGAGATCAAGCAAGTCACGGTTTTCGGCGGCTCGGGCTTCGTCGGCCGGGCGATCGTGCGGGCGCTGGCGCAAGCCGGCCTGCGAGTGCGGGTGGCGTGCCGCCGTGTCGGGCTCGCCGAGTCGCTGAAGACCGCGGGCGATGTCGGCCAGATCACGGTGATGGTCGCCAACCTGCGCATGCCGCAGTCGGTGGCCGCCGCCGTCGCCGGCAGCCAGGCGGTGATCAACGCCGCGGGCATCCCGTTCGAGCGCGGCCGGCAGCGCTATCAGGCCGTGCATGTCGAGGGCGCGCGGGCGACCGCCGAAGCGGCGCGGGCGGCGGGCGTGCGGCGCCTGGTCCATGTCTCCGGCCTCGGCACCGACAATCGCGGCGCCAAAAACCGTTTTGTGCAGTCCAAGATCGCGGCCGAGGACGCGATCATTGCCGGCTTCGAGAGCGCCACCATCCTGCGCCCGAGCGTCGTGTTCGGGCCTGACGATGCGATGTTCAATCGCCTGGCCAAGATCGCCGCCCAAGCGCCGTTCGTGCCGGTCGTCGGCAATGGCCGGGCGCGCGTGCAGCCGGTGTTCGCCGGCGATGTCGGCGCCGCGGCGCTGGCCGCGCTGCACCGGCCCGATACCGCCAAGACCGTGTTCGAGCTGGGCGGCCCGCGCGTCTATACCTACCGCGAGATCGCCGCTCTCACGCTACGCGAGATCGGCCGCGACAAGCCGATCGTCGGCGTGCCGGCCGGCCTGATGAAAATCGCGGGCTTTTTTGCCGAGTTCCTGCCCGTGCCGCCGCTCACGCACGACCAGGTCGATCTTCTGACGGAAGACAATGTCGTGCGCGGCGGCGCCAAGACGCTGGCCGATCTCGGTATCCAGCCGACCGCGGCGGAAGCCATTCTGCCGACCTATCTCGATCGCTTCCGCGCCGGCGGCCGCTACAACAAGCACGCTCCAGCCTGATCTACTGCAGCCGGTCGGGCACATGCCCTTGCATGCCAAACGGATATAGTCCTTTTTCGGATCTATTGCCTTCTCTAGAGACCCCGGAATTCTTTTCCGTCTGCGATGAGAATCTCTAGCTCCGGATAATAGGTCAAGTATATTGACATATAGACGGCCGGCTGCTGTAAAGAATCAGCAAGTCGCATTTCAGCGCAGGAAAATTACCGATCCACTCCTTCCAGTGAACAAAACTATGGCCGAGAGGATGCTGAAGTTCGTCGCCACACCCCAGGCCTTGCCGGACAAGCGCCCGGCAGCCCTGCGGCGGCGCGACTTCGAGGAGATCTATGCCGACTATGCGCGCGACAAGGCGGCCGAGCAGGCCGCGCGTTGTTCGCAATGCGGCGTGCCATTCTGTCAGATCCATTGCCCGCTGCACAACAACATCCCCGACTGGCTGAAGCTCACGGCCGAGGGCCGGCTGGAAGAGGCCTATGAGCTGAGCGCAGCGACCAACAACTTCCCCGAAATATGCGGCCGCATCTGCCCGCAGGACCGGCTGTGCGAAGGCAACTGCGTCATCGAGAAGGGCTTCGACTCGGTCACCATCGGCGCGGTCGAGAAATTCATCACCGACACGGCCTGGGAACAGGGCTGGGTGCAGCCGATCCGGCCGCGCCGCGAGCGGCCCGAGAGCATCGGCATCGTCGGCGCCGGGCCGGCGGGCCTTGCCGCGGCCGAGCAATTGCGGCGCAAGGGCTATCGCGTCACGGTCTACGATCGCTACGACCGCGTCGGCGGGCTGCTGATCTACGGCATCCCCAACTTCAAGCTCGACAAGGCGATCGTGCGTCGCCGCGAAACGCTGTTGCGCCAGTCCAAGGTCGAGTTCGTGCTGAATTGCGAGATCGGCAGAGACATCAGCTTTGCCGACCTGCGCGCCCGCCACGACGCGGTGCTGTTGGCGACCGGCGTCTACAAGGCGCGCGACATCGCCGCCCCCGGCGCAGGCCTTGGCGGCATCGCCGCGGCGCTCGACTACCTCACCGCCGCCAACCGCCATGGCCTGGGCGATGCCGTGCCCGACTTCGACTCCGGCGCGCTCGACGCCAACGGCAAGCATGTCGTGGTGCTGGGCGGCGGCGATACCGCGATGGACTGCGTGCGCACCGCGGTGCGCCAAGGCGCCAAGTCGGTGAAGTGCCTCTATCGCCGCGACCGTGCCAACATGCCGGGCTCGCAACGCGAGGTGCGGCACGCCGAAGAAGAAGGTGTGGAGTTCGTGTGGCTCACCGCACCGCAAACGTTCCTCGGCCAGGACCGTGTGAGCCACGTGCGCGCCGTGCGCATCCATCTCGGCATGCCCGACGCCACCGGCCGCCAGACGCCGCAGGAGATCGCCGGCAGCCCTGTCAATGTGCCGGCCGACCTGGTGCTGAAGGCGCTGGGCTTCGATGCCGAGGATCTGCCGACGCGGCTCGGCGTCGCCGACCTCGGCGTCACGCGCCGGGGCACACTTGCGATCGACGTCAAGAGCCTGATGACCAGCCTCGACGGTGTGTTCGCCGCCGGCGACATCGTGCGCGGCGCCTCGCTGGTGGTGTGGGCGGTGCGCGACGGCCGCGACGCCGCCGAACGCATCCATTCCTATCTCGTGACCAAGGCAGCCGCCGCCGTCGCGATCGCCGCGGAGTGACCGACCATGATGACGCTGTACGACTATCTCGACTCCGGCAACGGCTACAAAGTGCGCCTGGTGCTGGCGCATCTCGGCCTGCCCTACAAGCTGGTCGAATGCGACATCCTGAAGGGCGAGACACGCACGCCGGAGTTCCTCGCCAAGAACCCCAACGGTCGCATCCCCACCCTGCAACTCGAAGACGGCTCCCACCTCTCCGAATCGGGCGCCATCGTCTGGTACCTGACAGAGGGCACCAAGCTTGCGCCCAGGGACCGCAAGGCGCGCGGCGAGACGCTGCAATGGATGTTCTTCGAGCAGTACAGCCACGAACCCTACATCGCCGTGGCGCGCTTCTGGCGGCACTACCTGCCCAAGCTCTCGCCCCTGCAGGAGATGGACCTGCCCGAACGCATGGCCAAGGGCTATGCCGCCTTGGGCGTGATGGAACAGCACCTCGCCCGTCGCCGCTTCTTCGTCGACGAGCAGTTCGGCTTGGCCGACATCGCGCTCTACGCCTACACCCATGTCGCGGGCGAAGGCGGCTTCAATCTCGACAATTTCCCACACGTCAACACCTGGCTGGCACGCGTCGCCAACCAGCCGGGCCATGTCACCATCAGCCATCGCAACTGAGCAAGGGAGAGAGAGCCATGCCGATGATCAACGTCCAGATGTTCGAGGGCCGCACCACCGAGCAGCGGCGAAAACTGGCGAAGGAACTGACCGAGGGCACCTGTCGCGCGCTCGGCTGCACGCCTGACGCGGTGCAGATCATCATCACCGACATCAAGAAAGAGAACTGGGCCGAGGCCGGGAAGCTATTTTCGGACTAGGGACGCCATGACAGACAACCGTCGCTCTGCATCTCGCCTTCCTCCCCACGCGCATGTGTGGGACGGTGCCCGCGCCAGCCGGCGGGCGGGTCGTGAGGGTCATGACCCCTTCGGCCCTTCGACCTACCTCCCCGGCTCCGCAGGGGAGGAGTTCGTGCGCACATATCGCGACGGCACCGCCCGCCTGACCGCCGCCTACGGCTACAACCCCGCCCGGGAGATCGATTCCTGCGGCGTCGGCCTGGTCGTGGCGCTGGACGGCAAGCGGCGGCGCGACGTGGTGGCGGCGGGCATCGACGCGCTGCGTGCGGTGTGGCACCGCGGCGCCGTCGACGCCGACGGCAAGACCGGCGATGGCGCCGGCCTGCATGTCGAGATCCCGCAGGATTTCTTCAAGGACTACATCCGCGACGCCAGCGGCGAGGCCCCGCAAGTCGGCCGCATCGCCGTCGGCATGGTGTTCCTGCCGCGCACCGATCTCGGCGCCCAGGAACGCTGCCGCACCATCGTCGAGACCGAGATCCTGCGCTTCGGCCATTCCATCCTCGGCTGGCGCCAGGTGCCGGTCGACATCTCGGTGATCGGCGAGAAGGCCAATGCGACACGGCCGGAGATCGAGCAGATCCTGATCGGCCGTGGCGATCCCCGGCTCGACAACCGCGAGTTCGAGAAGCAGCTCTACATCCTGCGGCGGCGCATGGAGAAGGCGGCGTTGGCCGAGAACATCGGCGAGTTCTACGTCTGCTCGCTCAGCTGCCGCTCGGTCGTCTACAAGGGCATGTTCCTCGCCGAGCACCTGGCGGCATTCTACCCCGACCTGCTGGACGAGCGCTTCGTCTCGCGCTTCGCGATCTTCCACCAGCGCTACTCGACCAACACCTTCCCGCAATGGAAGCTGGCGCAGCCCTTCCGCGTGCTCGCCCACAACGGCGAGATCAATACCATCCTGGGCAACGTCAACTGGATGAAGAGCCACGAGGCGCGGCTGGCGCACGACGGATTCGGCCGGTCGATCGAAGACCTCAAGCCCATCATCCAGCCCGGCGCTTCGGATTCCTCGGCACTCGACAATGTCTTCGAGCTCCTGGTGCGCGGCCATCGCAACCTGCCGATGGTCAAGACCATGATGATCCCCGAGGCCTCGGCCTCGAACCCGACGGTGCCGGCCAAGCACCGCGCCATGTACAACTACGTGAATGGCGTCATGGAACCGTGGGACGGACCGGCCGCCATCGCCGCCGTCGCCGGCAAGTGGGCGCTGGTCGGGCTCGACCGCAACGGGCTCCGGCCGATGCGCTACGTGCGCACGGACGACGCGCTGTTGATCGCGGGGTCCGAGGCCGGCATGGTGCCCCAGGACGAGGCCCGCATCGTCGAGAAAGGCCGCCTCGGGCCGGGCGAGATGCTGGCCGTCGATATGGACGAGCCCAAGCTCTACAAGGACCGCGAGCTGAAGGACATGCTGGCGGCGACCCACGACTACGCCCAGTGGACGACCCGCACCGTCGAGCTCGACTCGCTGATCAAGCAGGACGCGCCGGCCACCGAGCATTTCGCCGCCGACGAGCTGCGCCGCCGCCAATTCGCGGTCGGCTGGTCGGTCGAGGATCTCGAGACCATCCTTCATCCCATGGTCGAGGACGGCAAGGAGGCCGTCGGCTCGATGGGCGACGACGCGCCGCTCGCGGTGCTGTCGGACACCTATCGCGGCATGCACCACTACTTCCGCCAGAATTTCAGCCAGGTCACCAACCCGCCGATCGACTCCTTGCGCGAGCGCAACGTGATGACCATCCGCACGCGGCTGGGCAATCTCGGCAACATCCTCGACGAGAGTCCCGAGCAGAGCGAGATGCTGTCGCTGCAGTCGCCGATCGTGCTCAACGCCGAGTTCGAGGCGATGCGCAAGTACATGGGCGAGACGGCCTGCCGCATCGACTGCACCTTCGAAGCAGGCGGTGGGCTCGACGCCATGCGCCAGGCCTTCGAGCGCATCTGCCGTGAAGCCGAGGACGGCGTGCGCTCGGGCTGCCTGCATGTCGTGCTGACCGACGCCAATGTCGGCGTCGCACGCGCTGCGCTGCCCATGATCCTGGCCGCCGGCTGCGTCCATTCCTACCTGGTGCGCCAGTCGTTGCGCACCTTCACCTCGCTCAACGTGCGCTCGGCCGAGTGCCTGGACGTGCACTATGCAGCGGTGATCATCGGCGTCGGCGCCACCACGGTGAACCCCTACCTCGCCGAGGAGACGATCGCCGCCCGCCATCAGCGCGGCATGTTCAGCAAGCTGACGCTCGGCCAGTGCTTGGCCAACTACAAGAAGGCGCTCGACGAGGGTCTACTCAAGGTGATGTCCAAGATGGGCATCTCGGTGCTGTCGTCCTATCGCGGCGGCTGCAACTTCGAGGCGGTCGGCCTGTCGCGCTCGCTCGTCCAGGAGTTCTTTCCCGGCATGCCCTCGCGGATCTCGGGCATCGGGCTGCGCGGCATCCAGGAGAAGATCGCCGAGCAGCACCGCAAGGCGTTCGACGAGGATGTGATCGCCCTGCCGATCGGCGGCTTCTACAAGGCGCGGCTGGGCGGCGACCGGCACAATTTCGACGGCACGCTGATCCACCTGCTGCAGGACGCGGTCGCCACCGAATCCTACGACAAGTATCGCAAGTACAGCGAGCAAGTGCGGCGCCTGCCGCCGATCAACCTGCGCGATCTTCTGGACTTCAAGGCCGACCGGGCGCCAATTGCGATCGACGAGGTCGAGTCGATCACCGAGCTGCGCAAGCGCCTGGTGGCGCCCGGCATCTCGCTGGGCGCACTCGGGCCGGAAGCGCACGAGACGCTGTCGATCGCCATGAACCGCATCGGCGCCAAGTCCGACTCGGGCGAAGGCGGCGAGGATCCGGCACGCTACCGGCCCCGCGCCAACGGCGACAACGCCTCCTCGGCCATCAAGCAGATCGCTTCGGGCCGCTTCGGCGTCACCGCCGAGTATCTCAACAACTGCCGCGAGATCGAGATCAAGGTCGCCCAGGGCGCCAAGCCTGGCGAGGGCGGCCAGTTGGCCGGCATCAAGGTCAGCGAGATGATCGCCCGGCTGCGCCATTCGACGCCCGGCGTGACGTTGATCAGCCCGCCGCCGCACCACGACATCTACTCGATCGAGGATTTGGCGCAGCTGATCTACGACCTGAAGCAGATCAACCCCGAGGCCCGGGTGACGGTGAAGCTCGTCGCGCGCTCGGGCATCGGCACCATCGCGGCCGGCGTCGCCAAGGCCAAGGCCGACGTGATCCTGGTGTCGGGCCATTCCGGCGGCACCGGCGCCAGCCCGCAGACCAGCATCAAGTATGCCGGCATCCCGTGGGAGATGGGCCTGTCGGAGACCCACCAGGTGCTGACGCTCAACCGGCTGCGCGACAAGGTGCTGCTGCGCACCGACGGCGGCATCAAGACCGGCCGCGACGTGGTGATCGCCGCCATGCTGGGTGCCGAGGAGTACGGCATCGGCACGGCCTCGCTGATCGCCATGGGCTGCATCATGGTGCGGCAGTGCCACTCCAACACCTGCCCGGTCGGTGTCTGCACACAAGACCCCAAGCTCCGGGCCAAGTTCGCGGGCACGCCCGAGAAGGTCGTCAACCTCTTCAGCTTCGTCGCCGAGGAGATCCGCGAGATCCTGGCCCAGTTGGGCTACCGCTCGCTGGTCGAGATCGTCGGCCGCTCCGATCTCCTGAAGCAGGTCGGCCGCGGCGCGCGCTATCTCGACGACCTCGACCTCAATCCGCTGCTGAGCCGCGCCGACGGCGGGCGCGAGACCGTGCATTGCACCGTCGAGGGCCGCAACGAGGTGCCCGACACGCTCGACGCTCAGATGATTCGCGACGCCCAGCCGCTGTTCACCCATCGCGAGAAGATGCAGCTTCAGTACAGCGTGCGGAACACCCATCGCGCGGTTGGCACCCGGCTGGCCGCCATGATCACCCGCAAGTACGGCATGGCTGGCCTGCAGCCCGACACCGTGACGGTGCGCCTGCGCGGCACGGCCGGCCAGTCGCTCGGCGCCTTCGCTGTGCAGGGCATGAAGCTCGAAGTGTTCGGCGACGCCAACGACTATGTCGGCAAGGGCCTGAGCGGCGGCACCATCGTGGTGCGGCCGACCGTGTCGAGCCCGCTGGTGCCGCACGACAACGCCATCATCGGCAACACCGTGCTCTACGGCGCCACGGCAGGCAAGCTGTTCGCCGCGGGCCGCGCCGGCGAGCGCTTTGCCGTGCGCAACTCGGGCGCCGTTGCGGTGATCGAGGGCATCGGCTGCAATGGCTGCGAGTACATGACCGGCGGCATCGCAACGATCCTGGGCCCGCTCGGCGCCAATTTCGCTGCCGGCATGACCGGTGGCATGGCCTTCGTCTACGACCCCGAGGATGTCTTCGCCCTCAAGGTCAACCCCGAGACGGTGATCTGGCAACGCATCGGCCATCCTCACTGGGAAAGCGTGCTCAAGGCGCTGGTCGATGAGCACGCGGTCGCGACGAAGTCACCGCTGGCGGCGCGACTGCTGAACGACTGGGACCGCGAGGTCGAGCGCTTCTGGCAAGTTGTGCCGAAGGAGATGCTGGCGCGCCTGCCGGTGCCGCTCGAACGCAAGCAGGCAAGGCGCGCTTGACGTCGGGAGCGCGGCCCTTCAGGTCCGTGCTCTGGAGAACAGCCATGGCCAAGATCGAGATCGAGCGGCGCGATGCCATCGCCATCGTGCGCTTCAACAATCCGCCCAAGGGCTACATGAATGCCGAGATGGTGGGCGAGCTCGGCGCGGCGGTCGAAGCGTTGCTGACCGATTGCGGAGTGCGCGTGCTCGTCTTCACCGGTGCCCTGAGGGGCGTGTTCATCGAGCACTACGATGTCGCGGAGCTGGTCGCCTTGTCGGAGCGGCTGCGCGCCAAGGGTGCCAGCTTCTCGCTCGATCGATTGTCGCCGGAAGGTGCCTACCACAAGATCCTGGCGCGGCTGGAGGGTTCGCCCAAGCCAGTTATCGCCGCCATCAACGGCACCGCCATGGGCGGCGGCTTCGAGTTCGCCATGGCCTGCGACATCCGCCTCGCCGAGCGCGGGCCGCTCCAGCTCGGCCAGCCCGAGATCAACATCGGCATCCTGGCCGGAGCCGGTGGCACGCAGCGCCTGGTGCGGCTGGTCGGCGAGGCGCGGGCGCTCGAGTTGTCACTGACGGGTCGCACCGTGTCGCCCGACGAGGCCGCCGCGATCGGCATGGTGCATGCCGCTGTCGACGCGCCGGTGCTCGATCATGCGCTGGCGATGGCGAAGCGGCTGGCCAAGCAGCCACCGAAAGCCGTCGCTCACATCAAGTGCCTGGTGCGCGGCGCGGCCGACATGCCGTTGAGCCTAGGGCTCGCCCACGAGCGCACTTTGTTCATGGACCTTGCCGTCAGCGACGACGGGCATCGCCTGATGCGCGAGTTCATCGACGGCAAGCGCACCATCCGGGACTAACGGGGAACGACGATGGACTGGGGGACGATGAGCCGAGCCGAGCGCGACGCGGCCTACAACAACAGCCAGGCGGTCACGAACAGCGCCGAGCTGAACGCGGCGCGCGAAGCGGCGTCCGCTGCATTCCGCAAGGCCCATCCTGGGCATCTCGACCTGCGTTACGGCCCACGCGAGCGCAATGTCTGGGATCTCTTTCCCGCCAAGACGGCGAACGCCCCCTGCCTGGTCTTCATCCATGGCGGCTACTGGCAGAGGAACAGTCGCGATCAGTTCGCGAGCCTGGTGGCGGGCGTTCATGCCCACGGCTGGGCGGCGGCGCTGCCGGGTTACACGCTGGCGCCCGACGCCTCGCTCGGCGAGATCGTGGCCGAGATCCATGCCGCCCTCGACTGGCTCGCGGCCAACGGGCCATCACACGGCATCGCGGGCAAGGTGATCCTCTCGGGCTGGTCGGCGGGCGGACATCTCACGGCGATGTGCCTTGGCCATCCTAGCGTCAGCGCCGGGCTCGCAGTGTCGGGCGTGTTCGAGCTGGGACCGATCCGCGACACCTATCTCGACGAGAAGCTGCGGTTGAGCGATCAGGAGATCGTGCAGCTCTCGCCCCTGCGCCTGCCGATGGTGCAAAAGCCGCTGGCCATCACCTACGGCACGGCCGAGCTGCCGCCTTTAGTCGCCGACAGCCGCACGCTGCACGAGAGGAGATCGGCCCAGCACCTGCCCGGGCCGCTGATCGCGGTGGCCGGTGCCGACCATTTCACTATCACCCACGAGCTGCGCGACAAGGACGGCATCCTGACACGGCAGCTCATGTTGCTGCTTTGAGCCTCTAGAAGACCGGTCTGGCTGAAGTCGTCGCCGACGTACGGCAGGGGCAAATTGCGACCGCTGGCGAGCGCGTAGGAAAAGCAGTTGCCGAAGTGCAGGTTCGCCCTGGCGCGACCCTTGCCCCAGAGCTCGCAGGCATCGATCGCGAGGATGGCGACCGAGATCACGACGATGCTTCGCTCCACGTCCAACGACACCCGCGCCACCACCTGCGGCCCGTCGATCATCCACTCGACGATGGCCGATGTGTCAACCGCAACGGCCGGCATCGCGGCAAGCCGTCGAGCCCGTAGAGATCGCGATGGTCGGCCAGTCGCGCCCGCTTTTCGGGAGTTCCCTTGAGCTTGTGCCGCTTGCGGATCTCGACGAGCACACGGTCGAGCTGCTGGCGTCGGCGCTTGCCGCTCTGGGCTTCTTTGCGGGGCGCCTTCTCGGCTCGTCGATTGGCGATGGTGACCATATATATGCACATATATGCTGGCCAGCGCCGCCACCGGTATGCGGACAGCGACCGCGAGTCTGTTGCCCACGCCCCCTCTGCCGCCGTATGACGACAAGGAACGAGGGACGGTGGAATGGCGAACAAGGTCTACAAAGATGCCAAGGCAGCGCTCGAGGGCGTGCTGCACGACGGCATGATGGTGATGTGCGGCGGCTTCGGCCTGGTCGGCATTCCCGACAAGCTCATTCATGCCTTGCGCGACTCGGGTGTCAAAAATCTGACGTGCGTGAGCAACAACGCCGGCATCGACGGCCATGGGCTCGGCCTGCTGCTGGAAAGCGGGCAGGTCAGGAAGATGATCAGCTCCTACGTCGGCGAGAACAAGACCTTCGCCAAGCTCTATCTCGAGGGCAAGCTCGAGATCGAGTTCAACCCGCAGGGCACGCTGGCCGAGCGCTGCCGCGCCGGTGGTGCGGGCATCCCAGCCTTCTACACCAAGACCGGCGTCGGCACCGACGTGGCCAAGGGCAAGGAGACCAAGCTGTTCGACGGCGTCGAGTACGTGATGGAGCGCGGCCTGTTCGGCGACTTGGCGCTGGTCAAGGCGTGGAAAGGCGATGCCGCGGGCAATCTCGTCTATCGCAAGGCGGCGCGGAACTTCAATCCCATGATGGCGACGGCGGCGCGCCTGTGCGTCGCCGAGGTCGAGGAACTGGTGCCGGTGGGCGCCATCGATCCCGACCATGTCCACACGCCGGGCATTTTCGTCAAGCGCATCATTTGCGGTGCGCCCTACGACAAGAAGATCGAACAGCGCACCACGCGCAAGGCTTGAGGAGAGATCGCCATGGCCTGGACCCGCGAGCAGATGGCGGCGCGCGCCGCCAAGGAATTGAAGGACGGCTACTACGTCAATCTCGGCATCGGCATTCCGACGCTGGTCTCCAACTACGTGCCCGAGGATGTCGACATCACGCTGCAGAGCGAGAACGGCATGATGGGTGTCGGCCCCTTCCCGCTCGACAACGAGGTCGACCCCGACATCATCAACGCCGGCAAGCAGACCGTGACCGAGCTCAAGGGCACGTCGTATTTCTCCTCGGCCGACAGCTTCGGCATGATCCGGGGTGGCCATATCGATCTCTCGATCCTCGGTGCCATGGAGGTGGCCGAGAACGGCGACCTCGCCAACTGGATGATCCCGGGCAAGATGGTGAAGGGCATGGGCGGCGCCATGGATCTGGTGGCCGGCGTGCGCAAGGTGATTGTCACCATGGAGCACGTCTCCAAAGACGGCGCCTCCAAGCTCCTGAAAGAATGCTCCCTGCCGCTGACCGGACGGCGCGTGGTCGACATGGTGATCTCGGAACTCGGCGTGTTCACCATCGACAAGACCGGCGACGGCGGCGTCATGCTGGTCGAACTGGCCGATGGCGTGACGGTCGACGAGGTCAAGGCCAAGACCAAGGCCAAGCTCACGATCGGCCCCGGCGTAAAGGAGAAGGCCGCCTAGCAGCCGCAGCGCCGCGGGTTGGCCGGTCGTTGGCTTGACGAGCCAGCCAAAAGTTCTCATTTTGTTCCCATTGGCGCGTAGAGCCGCACGCCTAACCGGAATGACCGCCACCATCCTCCACGCCGATCTCGACGCCTTCTACGCCTCGGTCGAGCAACTGCTCGACCCGACGTTGCGCGGCAAGCCCGTCGCCGTAGGCGGAGGCGTCGTTCTGGCGGCGTCCTATGAGGCGAAGGCTTTCGGGGTGGCGAGCGGCATGCCCGGCCGGCGGGCGCGCGAGCTCTGTCCTGCGCTGATCTTCGTCGATGGTCATTTCGACGACTACAAGCGCCTGGGCGATGCCGCGATGAAGGTGATCGACGACTACACGCCGCTGGTCGAGCGGCTGTCGATCGACGAGGCCTTCGCCGATGTCAGAGGCTGTACGCATCTCTTCGGGCCGCCGGCCGAGATAGCGGCGACCATCCGTCGACGCGTGCGGGCCGAGCTCGGCCTGCCGATCTCGGTCGGCGTGGCCCGCACCAAGCATCTCGCCAAGATCGCTTCGCAGGTCGCCAAACCGGATGGTCTGGTCGTGGTCGATCCCGAGCGCGAGCTTGCCTTCCTGCACGACCTACCGGTCGAGCTGATGTGGGGCGTCGGGCCGGTGACCAAGATGCGACTGGCGGCGCTCGGCATAGCGACCATCGGCGAGCTGGCGCGCACGCCGGGCAAGTCTCTCGAACGTCTGCTGGGGCCGGCCGCCGGCGAGAAGCTCGCGGCACTCGCCTGGAACCGCGATCCGCGCGAGATCAGGACGCACCATCGCGCGCGCTCGGCCGGCGCGCAGTCGGCCCTCGGCCGCAAGCCTGCGCACGAGCGGATCTACCGCCCGGCCCTGGCCCATCTCGCCGACTGCGTCGCCACCCGGCTACGCGCCAAGTCGCTGGCCGGCCGCACCGTGACCGTGCGTGTGCGCTTCGCCGATCTGCGCGCCGTCACGCGATCGCTGACCCTGGACGCGCCGATCGCCGCGACCGCAAGCCTCGCCGAGATCGCCGAGGAGCTGGTCCGCGCCGCCCTCGCCGATCATCCCGCGGAAACGCACATCTCGCTGCTCGCCATCTCGGTGTCGCATCTCGCCAAGCAGTCGGCGCTGCAGCTGGAACTCGGGCTCGGACTCGCCAATGAAGCGCGCCGACCCGGCACCCGACGCGGCTTGGCGCGCCATGCCGCCGACTGCGCCATCGACAAGATCCGCCAACGTTTCGGCTGGTCGGCGATCGGCTACGGCTCGGTGGCGCTGGGCGCGCACCGCTCGGTGCCCGACGCGTTTCGCGAGCTGGCGGAGAAGGAACTCTAGAGCG
>VGCQ01000050.1 GCA_016870055.1 Alphaproteobacteria bacterium
TAGTTCGCCGCCGGCCGGTTGCAGCGGCTCGCCGGCACGGCGGCGCTGCTCGGCCAGCATGACGGTGGGCGCCTCGCGGATCAGCACGATGACACCCCGGCCTTCCTTGGCGATCTCCTCCATCGAGGTTTGAATCTCGCCGCCGCGGCCGGTGTTGCGCTGGCCCAGCACGTCGGTGAAGACGTTGACGGCGTGCATGCGCACCATGACCGGGCCGCCCGCCGCCGGGTCGCCCTTCACCAGGGCGATGTGCTGCGCCATCGTCACCTTGTTGACGTAGATGACGCAGCGGAAGTCGCCGCCGTAGATGCTCTCGAAGGTCGTCTCGCTCAGCCGCTTGACGATCGAATCGTAGCGTCGGCGGTAGGCGATCAGGTCGGCGATGGTGCCGATTTTGAGGCCGTGGCGCTGCGCGAAGGTGATGAGATCGTTGCGACGGGCCATCGTGCCATCGTCGTTCATGATCTCGCACACCACGCCGGCCGGCGTGAGCCCGGCCAGCCGTGCCAGATCGACTGCGGCCTCGGTGTGGCCGGTGCGCTCCAGCGTGCCGCCGTCGCGCGCGACCAGCGGAAAGACATGACCCGGCGTCACGATATCCTGCGGCCCGCATGAGGGGTCGATCGCGACCGCGACGGTGCGCGCCCGGTCGGCCGCCGAGATGCCGGTGGTGACGCCCTCGCGTGCCTCGATCGACACCGTGAAGGCGGTCTGGTGGCGCGTGCCGTTGTTCTTGGCCATCAGCGGCAGGCCGAGCTGCTCGACGCGCTCGCGTGTCAGGGCGAGGCAGATCAGGCCGCGCGCATGTTTGGCCATGAAATTGATGGCGTCGGACGTCGCCCATTGCGCGGGGATCACCAGATCGCCCTCGTTTTCCCGGTCCTCGTCATCGACCAGGATGAACATGCGGCCGCGGCGGGCCTCCTCGATGATATCCTCGGCCGCCGCCTTCACTTCCGCGAAGGTGATGCGCCAAGCGTCCTTTTCGAGCGCGCTCATGGTCTTCCGTGCTCCAACAGTCGCTGAACGTAACGCGCGAGCATATCGACCTCAAGGTTGACCCTTTGTCCCACCTTGGCTTGGCCCAGGGTGGTGACCGCCTGGGTGTGGGCAATGACATTGACGCCGAAGCGGTTGCCGTCGACTTCGTTCACGGTGAGGGAAATGCCGTCGACGGCGATCGAGCCCTTGGAGGCGATGAACCGGGCCAGCTCGGCCGGCGCTTCGAACGCGAAGCGCACGCTGCCGCCCTCGGGCGTCATCGAGGCGATCCTGCCCACACCATCGACATGGCCGTAGACCAGATGGCCGCCCAGCTCGTCGCCGACCTTGAGCGACAGTTCGAGGTTGAGGCGGCTGCCTTGCCGCCAGTCGCCGAGATGGGTCTTGGCCAGGCTCTCGCCGGACACTTCCACGGCAAACCAGTCGCCGCCCTTCTCGACCACCGTGAGGCAGCAGCCGGAACAGGCGATCGAGGCGCCGATGGCGATAGGCGCCATGTCGTGGCGGGTGCGCACGACGAAGCGGCGATCGTCGGCCTTGCCGCCGGGGGCGACCGAGACGATCTCGCCGATATCGGTGACGATGCCCGTGAACATGACCGCTACTTAAGTCTCCCGTGCCCAGCTTTCCAGGGTGTCGCCGCCCAGGGTGCGGACGCCCGCCAGACTGAACCGGGGCGCGAAATCGAGTCGCTCGAGCCCCAGAGGCCCGACCGCAGAGCGGCTGTCGCCGCCGAGCAGCAACCCGGCGCGATAGTGGCTCACTCGGTCGATCAGCCCCGCCTTCAGGAACGCCGATGCGACCGTGCCGCCGCCTTCGACCAGGACCCGTGTCAGCCCCCGCTTTCCCAGCACCTGCGCCGCCGCACCGGCATCGACGCGGCCATCGCCTTCGGCGGCGACCGTAATGATCTCGACCCCTTGGTCACGCAAGACTGCACTCGTCTCGGCAGATGCAGCGTCCGTGCACAACAACCATACCGGATTCGTCTTGGCCGTCTGCGCGAGCTTGGACGCTGGCGACAGCCGCACCCGTGAGTCGACCACGATCCGCACCGGCGAGCGGGCGCCAAGGCCGGGCAGACGACACGTCAGGTCGGGATCGTCTGCCGCGACCGTGCCGATGCCGACCAGGATGGCGTCGTGCGTGGCGCGCAGGCGGTGGCCATCCATCCGCGCCGCCTCGGAGGTGATCCACTTGCTCTCGCCCGCCGCCGTGGCGATACGACCGTCGAGCGACGAGGCGATCTTGAGATGAAACAACGGCCGGCTGGCGCGCAGGCGCAGCAGGAATCCGGCGTTTATCGCTGCAGCCTCGCGCGCGCCGTCGCCGACCTCGACCATGATGCCGGCCTCACGCAGCCGGGCGTGGCCCTGGCCGTTGACCACCGGATTGGGATCCTCCATCGCCGACACGACGCTTGCGACGCCGGCGCGAATCAGCGCGTCGGCGCAAGGCGGCGACTTGCCGAAATGCGAGCACGGCTCGAGCGTCACATAGACAGTGGCGCCGCGCGCCGCCACGCCGGCCTGCCCTAGGGCATCGACCTCGGCGTGCGGCCGACCGCCGTCCCGCGTGCGGCCACGGCCGACCACGCGCCCGTCCTTGACGATGACACAGCCGACGGCCGGATTGGGCCAGGTGCGCCCCAGCGACCGGCGCGCCAACGCGAGCGCAGCCGGCATCATGCCGTCAGTCCTTGAGGTTGGTCTCGGCGAGGTCGGAGATGAACTCCTCGAAATCGCGGGCCTCGCGGAAGTTGCGATAGACCGAGGCGAACCGCACGTAGGCGACCGGGTCGAGGGCGCGTAGCGCGTCCATCACCAGCTCGCCGATCTGCGTCGAGGGGATCTCGCTCTCGCCGGAGCTTTCGAGGCGGCGCACGATGCCGTTGACCACGCGCTCGATGCGCTCGGGATCGACCGGCCGCTTGCGGCAGGCGACCGTGATCGAGCGCGCGAGCTTGTCGCGGTCGAAGGCGACACGCTGGCCGTTCTTCTTGACGACCGTGAGGTCGCGCAGCTGCACGCGCTCGAACGTGGTGAAACGCGAGCCGCAGGACGGGCAGTAGCGCCGCCGGCGGATCGCCGAATTGTCGTCGGTCGGTCGCGAGTCCTTAACTTGAGTGTCCTCGTGACCGCAAAATGGACAGCGCATCGTCTCCCCCCGGTTAAGATTGCGCGTGGATCAGTCGCGGTAGATAGGAAAGCGTGAACAAAGAGCCTGTACCTTGGCCCGCACCTGGGCCTCGACCTGGGCGTCGCCGTCCGGACCGTTTTTGGCAATGCCATCGAGCACGTCGGCGATCAGGTGGCCGACCTGGCGAAACTCCGCGACGCCGAAGCCGCGCGTCGTGCCGGCCGGCGAGCCGAGCCGCACGCCCGACGTCACGGTGTACTTCTCCGGATCGCCCGGGATGCTGTTCTTGTTGACGGTAATGCCGGCCCGGTCGAGCACCTTCTCGGCCGCGATCCCTGTCGCCTTCTTGGGCCGCAGGTCGACCAGCATGACGTGGCTGTCGGTACCGCCCGACACGATCGCCAGACCGCGCTCGGTGAGGGCCGCGGCAAGCGCCCGCGCATTGTCGATCACGTTCTGGGCGTAGACCTTGAAGTCGGGTCTGAGCGCCTCGCCGAACGCCACCGCTTTGGCGGCGATGATGTGCATCAGCGGCCCGCCCTGCAGGCCGGGAAACACCGCCGAGTTGATCTTCTTGCCGACCTCGGGATCGGTCGACAGCACCATGCCGCCGCGCGGGCCGCGCAGAGTCTTGTGCGTCGTCGTGGTCACGACATGGGCGTGCGGCAGTGGGCTCGGATAGACGCCTGCCGCCACCAGACCGGCATAGTGCGCCATGTCGACCATGAAATAGGCGCCGATCTCGTCGGCCACTTTGCGGAAGCGCGCCCAGTCGATGGCACGCGAGTAGGCCGAGGCGCCGGCGACGATCAGCTTCGGCTTTTCGCGCCGTGCCGTCGCCTCCATCTGCTCGTAGTCGATCAGATGCGTGTCGGGCTTCACACCGTAGGACACCACCTTGAACCACTTGCCCGACTGGTTGGCCGGCGAGCCGTGCGTGAGATGGCCGCCCTGGTCGAGCGCCATGCCCATGAATTTGTCGCCCGGCTGCAGCAGCGCCATGAACACCGCCTGGTTGGCCTGGGCGCCGGAGTGCGGCTGGACATTGGCGAAGCGGCAATCGAACAGCTTGCAGGCGCGCTCGATCGCCAGCTGCTCGGCCTTGTCGACCTCCTCGCAGCCGCCGTAGTAGCGCCGGCCGGGATAGCCTTCGGCGTACTTGTTGGTCAGCACCGAGCCCGCCGCCTCGAGCACGGCGCGCGACACGATGTTCTCCGAGGCGATCAGCTCGATCTGCTGACGCTGGCGATGCAGCTCGCCCTTGAGCGCGGCGTCGATCGCCGGATCGGCCTCGCCGAGGCTGCGGGTGAACATCGACAACGGCGCTTGCGCCATCCTGGCCGCGACTTGACTCATTGCGAGCAACCCTTCGAAAGCTTGGCGACGCGGGCGGCATGCCGACCGCCTTCCCACTTGGTGGCGAGAAAGACCCTCAGCGCCTCGCGCGCGGTTTCCGTGCCGATCAGTCGTTGGCCGAACGCCACCACGTTGGCATCGTTATGCTCGCGCGCCAGCCGTGCCGACGTGACGTCATGGGCAAGCGCCGCCCGCACCTTGGGGTTGCGGTTGGCCGCGATCGAGATGCCGATGCCGGTGCCGCAGACCAGCACACCCCATTGCGCTCTGCCCGAAGCGATGGCCTCGGCCATCGCTGTGCCGTAGTCCGGATAGTCGACCGACTCCGTGGAGTTGGTGCCGAGATCGAGCACCTCGCGACCGGCCGCCTGCAGGTCGCGCTTCAGCAGTTCCTTGAGGTCGAAGCCGGCATGATCCGACGCAACCGCGATGGTGCCCCCCGGCATTTCGACGAACGATCCCCTCTAGCTATTGAGGCATCGGATACCATATCCGGGGCCGCGGTGTCACCGTCCCCCAAAATCGTGGAAAGCGACCTACAAGACGTTGAATCGGCTCAGGAAACCCGTGCTTCGGCCCTGCGCGCTTCTCGCGTAGCTTGGCGCGCCGGGCGCTCGACACGCCGAGGCCGCAGACGAGCGACAAGCGGCGTGTCATCGACGGACATCGCGCGGCGAGCCATCGCGACCACGACGGGGCTGCGAATCGCCCTCGTCGCCAGTTCTTGATGGTGTTCAGCGACACACCCAACAGGTCTGCTGCCTCGGCGTCCGATAGCCCGGCGCCCCCTTTGCCACCGCACGAAATCACGTGCCCCAAAAGGGCTCTGCTGGGCCGCTAGCCGCCCCAGCATGGCTGCGGACATCTCGATGTCGTCCGCCCAACCGACGCCTAGACCACAATCGATCACCTTGGCGCGCGCGAAAACCGCAGCATCCCTCAGGGTCTCCAAAGCATGATGCCGCGCCATCACCCCAAGCAGGCTGACGGTATCGGTGCCGCCATCCCGCCAGCGCAAACGAAGCTTGCCGCCGGGCTCGGCTTTGACACCTCGAAGCCTTCTCAAGTCCGTGCTCATCGCATTTCCATTGGATTGATCTCGCGCCAACGCCTCTGCAACAGTCCTTGATTCTCTGCCGCCCACTTCGACACTCACCGCTGCACGGATGGCGGCAATCGACCGTCGATCAACCTCAGCGTCGCGATCTCGATACGGGCGAAGAAAAAGGGCCCGTCACCGGGCCCTTTTCCACGCCGCAGAGGCCGCGGTTACTTGACCGACTGGAACGACTTGCCGTCCTTCCAGACGTAGATGTCGTAGACCGGGTTCTTGATATCGCCCTTCTGGTCGAATTCGAGCACGCCGACGGCGCTGTCGTACTTGCCGCTGCGCAGGGCGGCGGCGACGGCGGCCGCGTCGGTCGACTTCGCCTTGTTGGCGGCGTCGGCCCAGGCCTTGATCGCGGCGTAGCTGAACAAGGTATAACCCTCGGGGTTGTACTTGGCGTCGCGGAACTTCTTCACCAGCGCGGCGTTCTTGGGGTCGTCCTCGGCCTTGGGCGGGAACGACATCAGCACGCCGTTGGTCGCCGCACCGCCGAGTTGGGCGAACTCCGCCGTCTCCAGCGAGTCGAAGCCCATCATCTGCGCCTGCAAGCCCTGCTCACGCGCCTGCTTGATGATCAGCGCACCCGCAGTGTGGTAACCGCCGAGCACGATCATGTCGATCCTCGCCTGCTTCATCTTGTTGATGAGCGCGGTGAAGTCCTTGTCGGTGTCGTTGTAGGCCTCGTACATGACCTCGCGCAGGCCGCCCTTGTTGACGGCCTTCTTGGTCTCATCGGCTACGCCCTTGCCGTAGGGTGACTTGTCGTGCAGCACCGCGACACGGGCGTTGCGGTGATACTTCAGGATGTAGCCGCCGACGGTGGCGCCTTGCACGTCGTCGCGGCCGCAGGTGCGGAACACCGTGGTGTTGCCCTTGGTGAAAGCTTCGTCGGTCAGGCGCGGATTGGTCGACGCCGGCGTGATCTGCAGGATCTTCGCTTCCTTGTAGATGTCCGACGCCGGGATCGACGAGCCCGAGCAGAAGTGCCCGGCGACGAGCGCGACCTTGTCCGACACCATCTTGTTGGCGACCGCCGTCGCCTGCTTGGGATCGCAGGCGTCGTCGCCGATCACCAGCTGCAGCTTCTGGCCGTTGACGCCGCCCGCGGCGTTGATGTCCTCGACCGCCATGGTGGCGCCGCGGCGCAACTGCTCACCGAACGCGGCATATTGGCCCGTCATCGGGCCGGCCGAGCCGATCTTGATCTGCGCGAGCGCCGGCATCGCCATCATGGCGAGTGCCGCGACGGTCAACGCGCCGTAGGTCCTTTTCATACGTGTCTCCCTTGAAGTTAACCCCCGGTCTCCACGGCTGTGGAGCTGCGGCTACATTAGTGCCGCTCCTCCAAGCCCAGCAAGCCTTTGCGCCGATAGAGCCAAGGATATTGGCGCACCATCAGCCGCGCCCGCGTCAGCTGGAAGGCCAAGGCCGCGACTGCCAATTGCACGGCCCAGCCGAGGAAAAAGCCGCCGACCGACCACAGCTCACCCCCGGCCAGCGCATAGTCGAGAAAGCGCAGCAACGCCGAAAGAAGTGCGGCGTAGAACACGATTTGGCCCCACGACCGCCAGGTCGAGGCGACCGCCTGGCCGGCTGCAAAGGAGCCAGGCGCCACCAGAACGAGGTTGAACAGCAGCACGTGCGCCGGCGTGTCGCCCAACCAGTCGAAGACGAAGGTTTCGAAAGGACTCATGCGTGGCCGCCTTCGAGATAGGCGGCACGGACCTCGGCGTTGGCCAGAAGCTCGTGGCCGGCGCCGCTCAGGCGCACACGGCCGTTGGCCAGCACATAGCCGCGGTCGGCCAGCCGCAGCGCGTGAAAGGCATTCTGCTCGACCAGGAACACCGTCACCTTCTCCTCGCGCGCAATACGGCCGATCGCCTCGAAGATCTGCCGCACGATCAAGGGCGCAAGACCAAGCGACGGCTCGTCGAGCAGCAGCAGCCGCGGCCGGCTCATCAGCGCACGACCGATCGCCAACATCTGCTGCTCGCCGCCCGACAACGTGCCGCCGCGCTGCTCGCGCCGCTCGGCCAGCCGCGGGAACATGGCGAACACGCGCTCGAGGTCGTGCGCGAAGTGCGCCGGATCGGACAGCGTTGCCCCCATCTGAAGGTTCTCGAACACGCTCATGCGCGGAAAGATGCGTCGGCCCTCCGGTACCTGGGCAACGCCGCGGCGCACGATCTCATGAGTGGCGAGCCCAGTGATATCCTCGCCGTCGAACACGACTTGCCCGCTCTGCGCCCGCGGATTGCCGCAGATCGTCATCAGCAGGGTCGACTTGCCCGCGCCGTTGGCGCCGATCAGGGTCACGATCTCGCCCTTGCCGACCTCGAGATCGACGCCGTGCAGCGCCTGGATGGCACCGTAGAAGGTCGCGACGCCGCGGACAGACAGCATGGGGTCAGGCACGACCGTCACCCTCATTCAGGCTCCTCTGCCCCTGATGGGGAGAGGAATCCGAATCGTCCGTGCCGAGATAGGCGCGGATCACGGCGGGGTCGCGCTGGATGTCGGCCGGCGGGCCCTCGGCGATCTTGCGGCCGTAGTCGAGCACCACGACATGGTTGGAGATGTTCATCACCACGCTCATGTCGTGCTCGATCAGGAGCACGCCGACGCCGTCTTGATCACGGATCGAGACCAGGAGCTGGTTGAGCTCGGCCGATTCGCGCGGATTGAGCCCAGCCGCCGGCTCGTCGAGACAGAGCAGCCGAGGCTCGGTGCACATCGCCCGCGCGATCTCGAGCCGCCGCTGCGCGCCATAGGGCAGCTCGCCGGCCGGGCGGTCGGCGTCGGCCAGTAGGCCGATCCGCTTCAGCCAGTGACTAGCCAGCTCGACGGCGGCGTTCTCCGCAGTCTTGTAGCCCGCCAAGCCCAGCAGGCCGAAGATGCTGTAGCCCGAAGCGCGCATCAGCTTGTTGTGCTGCGCTATCAAAAGGTTTTCCAGCACCGACATGGCGGGGAACAGGCGGATGTTCTGGAAGGTGCGCGCCACGCGCGCGCGCTGGCCGATCTCGTGGCCCAGCATGCGCTCCAGCAGGTAGTCGCGATCGCCGTGCAGCAGCAACCGGCCGACGGTCGGCCGGTAGAAGCCGGTGATGCAGTTGAACACCGTGGTCTTTCCAGCGCCGTTGGGACCGATGATGGCCGTGATCTCGCGCGGCCGACCGATGAAGGAGACATCGTCGACCGCCACCAAGCCGCCAAAGCGCATGGTGAGATGCTCGACCTCGATCAGAGGAGCAGCCATGGTCATCCGCTCCCTGCCGATGCCACCGGATGCAGGCGGATCGACGGCTCGCGATGGCCGATCAGGCCGCGCGGCCGGAACACCATGATCAGCACCATGGCCAGCCCGAAGGCCAGCATGCGGTAGTTGCCGAGCTCGCGAAACCATTCCGGCAACCCGATCAGCAGCACAGCGGCCAGCACCACACCGACTTGGCTGCCCATGCCGCCGAGCACGACAATCGCCAGGATGATCGCCGACTCGATGAAGGTGAAGCTCTCGGGGCTGATGAAGCGCTGCTTGGCGGCGAAGAACGAGCCGGCGAAGCCCGCGAACATGGCGCCGACCGCAAAGGCGGTGAGCTTGGTGTTGGTCGGATTGATGCCAAGCGCCTTGCACGCCGTCTCGTCCTCGCGCAGCGCCTCCCAGGCGCGGCCTACAGGAAGGCGGCGCATGCGCTGGGTGAAGAGGTTGGTGATCAGCGCCAGCACCAGGATGACATAGTAGAGAAAGATCAGCCGGTGGTTGGAGTTGAACGGGATGCCCAGCATCTCGGCGACCGTCTGGCGGCCAGCCGGGGCGGTCTCGGCGAACACCGCGCCGAACAGCGTCGGGCCGGGGATCGAGCCGATGCCCGCGGGGCCGTTGGTGAAATCGACCCAGTTCAGGATCACCAGCCGGATGATCTCGCCGAAGCCCAGGGTGACGATGGCGAGGTAGTCGCCGCGCAGGCGCAGCACCGGAAAACCGAGCAGGATGCCGAACGTTGCCGCCAGCATGCCGGCGAGCGGCAGGACGGCCCAGAAGCCCAGCCCATGCTGCGTGCTGAGCAATGCATAGGCATAGGCGCCGACGGCATAGAAGGCGACGTAACCGAGATCGAGCAGGCCTGCGAGCCCGACCACGATGTTGAGCCCCCAGCCCAGCATCACATAGGTCAGGATCAGCACGCCGAGATCCATGGTCTTCTGATCGGCAAGCGGCGTGAAAGGCAGCACGACCGCCACCGCCAGCAGCGCCCAGCCCAGCCATTTGGCGCCGATCTCCTGGACCAGCCGGCCGCCCGAGGTGTGCGATGCGACAGCGACGGCGCGATCGGCCCATGGCCAGATGCCGCGCAGCACCAGCAGCGCGCCACCCAGGGCAACGAACCAGTGGAGGAAGCCCGATGGCAGCTTCATCGGCGAGACGCCGGCTGCGACCATGACGACGCCCAGCGCGATCACCGGCCAGCGCAGGCCCGCGGCGGCGAGCGACAGGCCGAGCCGGCCGAGGAAGACCACGATCACCGCCACAGCAAGGTCGGTGAGCTCGTAGTCGAAGCTCAAGCCGGTGCGCGAGCCCACGTCGATGGTGCGGAAGCCGACGATGAAGATGCCGAGCGCCGCCGTCACCAGGGCGGTCAGCGCCGCGTCTTTCAGCATGGCGATCGCGCGCGGCGCCATGGTGTCAGACCTTCTCGATCTCGGGTTTGCCGAGCAGGCCGGTCGGCCGGAAGATCAGCACCAGCACGAGGATCGAGAAGGCGGCGACGTCCTTGTATTCGCTGGAGAAATAGCCAGCCCAGAAGACTTCGATCAGGCCGATCAGAAGGCCACCCAGCATAGCGCCCGGCAGCGAGCCGATGCCGCCCAGCACGGCAGCCGTGAAGGCCTTGATGCCGGCGAGGAAGCCGATGAAGAAGTCGATGACGCCGTAATACATCAGGAACAGCATGCCGGCGACGGCGGCGAGCGCGGCGCCGAGCACGAAGGTAAGAGAAATGGTGCGATCGACGTCGACGCCGAGCAGCGCCGCCATCTTGATGTCCTGCTCGCAAGCACGCTGGCGCCGGCCGAGCGACGTTCTAGCAATCAGCCAAGCGAACCCGGCCATCAGCACGATCGTCACCACGACGATGATGATCTGCAGCCACGACACGCGCACGTCGAAGCCGTCGAGGCTGAACAGATTGAAGCCACCCGATACGATCTGGCCGCCCGGCTTGGGGCGCGCGCCCTGCACCAGCTGCACGTAGTTCTGTAGCGCAATCGACACCCCGATGGCGGAGATCAGCGGCGCCAGCCGGAACGAGCCGCGCAACGGCCGGTAGGCCGTTCGTTCGATCGCCCAGCCATAGACCGAGGTGAAAGCCATGGCGATCAGCAGCACCAGCACGATCGCCACCGGCGCCGAGCCGATGCCCAGAAGGCTGCAGATCATGAAACCGATCAGCGAGATGAAGGCGCCGATCATGAAGACCTCGCCGTGGGCGAAGTTGATCATGCCGATGATGCCGTAGACCATCGTGTAGCCGATGGCGATCAGCCCATAGATGGCACCCAGCGTTATGGCGTTGATCAGTTGTTGCGTGAAATACGCCATTCCGTTGCGCCTCCCCTACGTTCCGACCTACGATGCTTCCGACGGCCTCGGCAAGCGATCTATCCACCACTCCGGCGGGAAACAACGAACGCCCCGCGATGTGGGATGTCGATTCCGGCTCGATCGGTAGTGCTATGGTGCTGCCATGAGCACTTCCGCGTACGACATCGTCGTGATCGGCGCCGGCCCCGCCGGCCTCACCGCCGCCACCCTCGCCGCCCGGGCCGGCTTGAAAGTCCTCTGCCTCGACAAGCTCGCGCCCGGCGGCGTGCTGATCAATCTCACGTCGCTGTCCGACTTCGCCGGCGGCGGCGATGGGCCGACGATCGCCTCGCAGCTCGCCGACCAGGCGAGCGAAGCCGGTGTCGAGCTGGGGTTCGGCGAAGTCGTGCGGCTATCGGGTGGTGTGCCGTGGCTTGTCGAGACCGCCGATGGCGAGACCCACTCCGCGCGCGCCGTGATCGTAGCGACCGGACTCGCCAAGGGACGGCTGGGGCTGCCCGACGAGGATGCTTTCGAGGGCCGTGGGCTGTCGCACTGCGCCTCGTGCGACGGGCCACTCTATGTCGGCAAGCCGGTGATCGTCGCGGGCTCGGCGGGATGGGCGGCGCATGAAGCGCTCGAGCTGAAGGGCTTCGGCAGCGAGGTTACGGTGGTCGACATCGCAACGGCACCGCTGCCCGACGGTATCGCTCGGCTCGACGGCCGCATCGTCGCTCTTCAGGGTGGCGACTTTCTGGAATCGGTGATCGTCGAAAGCGGCAGCTCGCGAAAGACCGTTCCGGCCAGTGCGGTGTTCGTCTATCTCGGCCAATCCCCCGCTGCGGAATTCGTGCCGGATTCGCTTGCGCGCGACGCTGCCGGGCATATCGTTGTCGACGCTGAGGGCCGCGCCTCGGTCGCCATGGCCTTCGCCGCGGGCGATGTGCGGGCGGGCGCTCGCGTGGCGCTCGCCGACGCCATCGCCGACGGGCAACGCGCCGGCCAGGCGGTCGTGCAAGCTGTCGGGACGGCCCTGAAAAAGAACTGAGGAGGATGCCTCATGCGAATCGTCAATCCCGCGTTCGGCGTTTCCGCCACAAGCGGCGAGAAAGTGGCACTGAAGCCGGTCAACTGGACGACCGACGCCATCGCGCTGGTCTCCAACTCCAAGCCCAATGCGCGCGAGCTGCTGGCCGGCATCCGCGAAAAGCTCGGCGCCACGCGCAAGATCGACAATATCGATTTCCTGTCGAAGAACAGCGCCAGCCAGCCGGCTCCCAAGGACGTGATCGAAGAGGTCGCGGCCAAATATCGAGGAGCGCTTTTGGCGATAGCCGATTGAGGGAGCTGCTCATCGTGGAGTTTCCACGACAGCATCGAACTCGAGAAGCGCGGCATCACGGCCTACGTGATCGCCACTGAGACGTTCAAGCCGCTCGTCCTGGCCCAGGCCAAGGCGCGCAAGGTCGAGCCCAAGCTGATCGTCGTAAAACATCCGATCGGCGGGCTGAATGCCGACGAATTGCGCGAGCGCATCGAAGCGGCAACCAAGGGACTGACCGAGGCGACCGCCAAATGATGAAGGACATCACCGAGCAGGAAGTGATCGACCTCCCCGACATGGATGTCGAGGCGTTCAACGAGTTCGCCGTCGAGCAAGGTTGGAGCGACGGCATGCCGCTCTACGTCCCGACCGAGGCGAAGGTGGCGAAGTTCGTCGACACGGTGCGCGGCGACAACCGTCCGATCCCGCCGGTGCCGCCGCGCCAGGTCGTGCCGACCCTGCAGAGCATGGCGGCCAACGCCGTGATGGCCGGCTGCAAGCCGGAATACTTCCCGGTGGTGACGGCGGCCCTACGGGCCGTGCTTGACCCCGAGTACAATCTGCACGGTTCTCTCGCGACCACGCATTCCTGTGCGCCGGTGATCATGGTGAGCGGCCCGATCCGCCATCAGCTCGGCATCAATTGCGGTTCCAACTGCTTCGGCCAAGGCTGGCGCCCCAACGCCACGATCGGCCGCGCGCTCGGCCTGATGCTGCTCAATATCGCCGGCGCCAAGCCCGGCGAGATGGACCGCTCGACCCAGGGCAATCCCGCCAAGTACACGTTCTGCTTCGGCGAAAACGAGGAGGAGAATCCCTGGCCGCCGTACCATGTGCAGCGCGGCTTTGCGCCGACCGACAACGTGGTCACCGTGATGTCGGGCGAAGGTCCGCACAATCTCAACGACCACGGCAGCACCACCGGTGAGGGTCTGCTCACGACCTTCGCCGGCGGCATGTCGAACCCCGGCGCCAACACGATCTACGGAAAAGGCCCGATGCTCGTGATCATCGGACCCGAGCACGCGGCAACGCTGAAGCGCGATGGCTTCACGATCGAGACCATCCGCGAGGAACTGTTCAGGCGCTCACGCGTGCACGTCTCACGTATTTCCAAGGCGAACCAGGAGACCTACACCAGCACCGGCCACAAGCCGGACGGCGACTGGTTCTCGATCGGCCGTTCGCCGCAGGACATTCACATCACGGTGGCCGGCGGACCGGGCAAGCACTCGGCCTTCATTCCGTCGTTCGGCGGCACGACCGTCGCCTCGGTTCGCATCGCCGGATGAGCGAGTGGTGCGGATGGCCGGTCGTCGATGAGCCGACGAGCTGGGAGACCGCACAACGGGTTCTGACGGACGCCGAGCTGTCGGACGGCCTACCGCTGGTGCCACCGACGCGCCGCCGGCTGGAAACCATAGTCGCAGGCATCGAAGATCGCACCGGATCGCAGGGCATGATGCCGCCGATGTTCGGCGAGCTCACACCCGAGGCCGTCGCCTACCAGTGCGTGATCGCCGGTTGCCTGCCGGCCGAGCTGTCGGTCGTGCTGGCGGCCGCCGCCGCGACGCTCGAAGCCGATTTCAACCTGCTCGGCATCGCCACCACGACCGGCACGGCCGCCGTGGCGCTCTGCGTGCATGGGCCGATCGCGCGCACGCTCGGCCTCAATGCCGGGACAAACTGCCTGGGGCCGGGCAACCGCGCCAATGCCAGCATCGGCCGCGCGCTACAGCTCTGCTTGCGCAACATCGGCGGCGCACGGGCCGAGACCGGCGACATGGCGACCATGGGCCAACCAGGCAAGTACACGTTCTGCTTCGCCGAGCGCAACGACGGCCCCTTCCCCACGCTGACTGCCCGCCGTGGGCTCGGTGCCGATACGAGCGCCGTCACGGTGATGGGCGTCTCGGGAACCGCCGAGGTCCTGCCGGCCGACGGTGAAGGCGCTACGCCCGAAGCGATCCTCTCGCCGATCGCCGCCGGCATGCACGCCGCTCTCGTGATGTCGAGCATGAGCAGACGCAACGAGCGCGGTGAGCAAGTCGTGCTGCTGCCGCTGGAGATGGCCGACAAGATCGCGCGCCACGACGGCTGGGATCTTTTGCGCGTGCAGCGCTACCTGTTCGACGAAGGTGAGCGCGCCGGCCTCGGCGTGGCGCGCGCCGCCGACGCCATCCATCCCATCGTCACCGGCGGTGCCGGCTACAAGATGACCTACCTGCCGATCTGGGGCGGCGGCTCGCAGACCGTGACGCGGGCCCTGTAGGAGACCTCGCGACGCCGCGGCCGCCGACCCCGTAGACGACTCGACACCCACGGGCCGGCTTGCAGCCGAGACGACGCGCTACTGCCGGGTTGGCCCACGGCCGGCACATTCCGACGTGCCGTCGCGATTGACCTGGCAGGTGACGTGGGTGCCATTGGTCTTGTCGCAGGTGATCACCCTGTTGCCGGCCGAGCGGTCGGTGCGGCTCGACACGTCCGTCACCATGCCACCCTGGTTCTGGCAGTTGCTGCTGAACTGACTGGCGGTAAGGCCCTTGGGTTTGACGAGCGTGTTGTCGGTCGCGAACGCCGGGCTACCGGCCAAGACGACGATGGCAATGGAAAGGAAAAGCGGCCTCATCGAGACATCCCTCCCTTCGATCCGCGCCCGATATCCATGGCGCCATGCCTGACTACCATCAGATTGTGGCAGCAACCGGAGCGATCGAAGCAGAAATCACGGCGTCGAAGGCCGGCTGCCCGCAACTGCGGGTAGCGGCTCGGAGCTTGCCGATATCGCGACACGCTTCATCAATTGCTTTGTGAAGATGACAGCCCGGTTCGGGTTGGCGCTTGCGATCCAGTCACTGACGCCTTCCAAATCAAGCACGACGATATCCGGCAGGACGGCTTTCACGCGCGAAAGGCAACGATCTTGCGATGCTTAGCGTCGAGACGGCGGGCTACCTCCTCGATGCTCGCCACCCAGCTGACCCTCGCATCGGCGCGCTGCCGCGCAACGGCGGCGTCGAGCATCGCTAAGCGCTTCTCCCATTCCTCGAGGAGACATACTCCCTCACACAACACTTCGCTCTTGGAACAGTCGCGATCCATCGCAACAAGCGATTCGACGAACTTCTCCGGTTGGAGTCCGGGATCGACACTGCTCGGGCTTCGGTCCTCCGTGGTCCAGAGCTGGCATCGGCGAAGCGATAGCTACTGTCAACGTCCCGGCCTCTACGCCAGCCATTCACAAATCCCGCGCCCCATCACCCAATCGAGGTCTTCGCTTTTCAGTCAAGCCATCTCCTCGGCGAACATGGCGACGCCCTGATGGTAGCTGCAGGACAAGCAAGACCAGCTGGTGACTCAGAAGGTGCGCCGTGGCCCGAAAGCGTCGAAAACGCGTCGGATGTGCGAACGCACCGAGCGAAAGGGACATGTCTTGTCAGCGGCATAGCAGGGCATGGCCGACACCTTGGCCGCCACGCTCGGCCAACTGCCGAGCGTCGGCGCCTCTCCGCGGGTGGCGAAGTTCGCGGCCTCGCTCACATCCTTGCCGCATTCACTGCGCCCGAGGGGCGCCCCGAACGTCACTTCAGACCGGTGATGGTGCTGCGACTGGTCGGCGCTGGTGTGCCGGATCCTTGACCATAGGTGCTTCGAACCGCTCCCGGGCCGGCCGAGTTCATATTGGCCGCACGAGTCGCACAATCGGGAGAAAGGCCGGCTTTCGCGCAGTCCACGAAAGCACCACGCTGGCTGTAACCGTCGGAAGGCTGAGCAGTAGCCGCGCGCTGCATTGCTCCAACGCCGCTCTGAACACCGCTCAGGACCAAAATCCCACCATCGATGGCCTGACGAAGAGCAGCACCGCCGCCTCCGGCGGCGCGGTCCCGCTCGAACGCGGCTTGGCGGGCCGCTGCGCCAGCAGGGTCATGCGAGTCGGCAACTTCCGCCGCCCAAGGAGCAAGTTGCCCATTCACGGCGAACTGCTGGCAGCTCAAGCCGTAGGCTTCCTCGCAGTTCCGCCGGGCGTCTTCGTCAGCGATGTCCGGCGTATCGCGGTAGTAGACCCAGGTGCACCCGATATGGGTTTCGGTTTCGCCGCAGTACATCGCCTTTTGGTTGTCCTTAGCGTTGTACTCTCCGAGGTATTTCAGACCGGTCCGATACAGTTTCTGATCGGTGGTTTCGGGAGCACCCAGAAATCCGGCCGCCGTCGCAATCACCGAAGGCGGCGGAGCATCGACTGAACTCGATTGGCAGGCCGTCGTCACAAGCGCGACCAATATCGCCACCAAGACGCACTTCCCTTCCCGCGCCTTCATAGGTCGCCCCCAACGTTGATGTACGGAAGATGATTGCACCGCCGTGGGGCGAGTCAAGGAATGACTTCACAGTGCCGAGCAGAGGCGATCATCGATGCGTCAAACCCTCCATCCGATCCACTCGCAGATGCCGCAGCCCATGACCCACTGGAGGTCGTCGCCCTTCAACCAAGTCATCTCCTCGGTGAACATCGTGACACCCTGGCGGTAGCTGCACGGCAGGCGCGACCAGTCGGTACCCCAGAACGTGCGCCGCGGCCCGAAGGCGTCGAAGACGCGGCGGATGTGCGGATGCACCGAGCGGAAAGGATAAGTCTTGTCGGCAGCATAGCAGGGCATGGCCGAGACCTTGGCCGCCACGTTGGGCCGCTTGGCGAGCGCCAGCACCTTGTCGAGGGTGGCGAAGTTC
>VGCQ01000051.1 GCA_016870055.1 Alphaproteobacteria bacterium
TCAGCACCGTGACGGCTGCCACCAGCCCGAACGAAAGGCGCGGCTCGGGCCCGAAGGTCGCCCAGGCAGCGAAGGCGATCAGTGCCACGGCGATCACCGCCGGAACGAAGTAACCCGCCACCTGATTGGCCAGTCGCTGAATCGGCGCCCGACTGCGCTGCGCCTCGGCCACCATCTGCACGATGCGCGCCAGCATGGTGTCACGACCGACCTTGTCAGCCTGCATGATCAGGCCACCGGTCGTGTTCAGCGTACCGGCGATCAGCTTGGCACCGGCCTCCTTGGTGACCGGCATCGATTCGCCAGTGACCATCGACTCGTCGACCGCCGAGCGGCCCTCGATCACCGCGCCATCGACCGGCACCTTCTCACCCGGCCGCACCCGCAGGCGATCGCCGACGACGATGGCGTCGAGCGGCACTTCCTCGTCCTGGCCGTCCGACGTCACGCGCCGTGCCGTCTTGGGCGCCAGATCGAGCAGCGCGCGAATGGCTCCCGATGTCTGTTCGCGCGCCTTGAGCTCGAGCACTTGGCCCAGCAGCACCAACACGACGATCACCGCCGCCGCCTCGAAATAGACGGCGACCGCTCCCTGGGCGTCGCGGAAGGCCGAGGGGAAGGCGCCGGGCAGGAGCGTCGCCACGACGCTATAGAGCCAGGCGACGCCCGTCCCCATGGCGATCAGGGTGAACATATTGAGATGGCGGTTCCGCAGCGACTGCCAGCCGCGCACGAAGAACGGCCAGCCGGCCCACAGCACCACCGGTGTGGCGAACCCGAATTGCAGCCAGTTCGACAGCTTCGGGCCAACCAGCATGTGAAGGCCGCTGAGATGGCCACCCATTTCCAGCACCACCACCGGCAAGGCGAGCACCAGCCCGATCCACAGGCGGCGACGCATGTCGATCAGTTCCTCGTTCGGCCCCTCGTCGAGCGAGATCTCGGCCGGCTCCAGTGCCATGCCGCAGATCGGGCAACTGCCCGGCCCGATCTGGCGAACCTCGGGATGCATCGGGCAGGTGAAGATCGCGCCGGGCGCGGCCGGCGGCGGCTCGGCTTTCGTCAGGTAGCGCGCCGGCTCAGCCGTGAATTTCTGCAGACATTTGGCGCCGCAGAAATAATAGGAACGATGGTCGTGAACGGTCGTGTGCTTGGCCGTCGCCACCTTCACCGTCATGCCGCACACGGGGTCGATCGCGGTCTCTTCGGTATCGACCGCATGGTCGTGATGGGCGTGGCCGTGACTGCCGCAACGATGCTGTGCCATGGCTTGCCCCTATATACCCTACCATGGTACTGTTCAAGGATGAACCCCAAGCTCAAAAAGTCGCAGCTCGATCGCCTCGGCCGCATCGAAGGCCAGGTGCGCGGCGTGGCGCGCATGATCGACCAGGACCGCTACTGCATCGACGTGCTGACCCAGCTGCGCGCCGTCCGCGCCGCGCTCGGCCGCGTCGAGCAGGAAGTCCTGCGCGATCACCTACAGCACTGCGTGACCGATGCCTTCAATGCCGGCTCGACGCACGACAAGCAGACCAAGATCGACGAGCTGTTGGAAGTGCTGGAAAGCAAGCGCAGTTAGCCGCCGACCGTCGCGGCATGATTGAGCGGGCCGAGGCCACGACCGTAGCCCGGCGCCGTCTCGATGGCGCGCCGCACATAGAGCCGCGCTCGCGCCACCGCATCCTCAAGCGACATCTTCTGCGCCAAGCCAGCGGCGATCGCCGAGGCCAGCGTGCAGCCCGTGCCGTGGGTGCTGCGGCTTGCGATGCGGGCGTCGTCGAAGCGCTCGACCTTGCCGTCGTGAAACAAGAGATCGATCACGCGCGCGCCGGCAAGATGACCGCCCTTCATCAACACCGCCTTGGCGCCCAGCGCCAGCAGTCGGTCGGCGGCGCGGCGCATGCCGGCTTCGTCCTCGACCTCGCGCCCGGTCAGCGCCGCGGCCTCCGGCAGGTTCGGGGTCAGCACGCTCGCCATAGGCAGCAGCATGTCACGCAGCGCCGCCTCGGCTTCGGCAAGCAGCAGTCGATGCCGCCCCTTGCTCGCCACCATCACCGGGTCGACGACCAGCGGCACGCCCGGCGCGTGCTTCTTCAGCGACGCCGCGACCGCCTCGATCACCTCGGCGCTGTGCAACATGCCGGTCTTGATCGCATCGGCGCCGATATCGCTCAGCACGACCTCGATCTGCTGGGCGATGAAAGCCGGCGCGACCGGCACGACGCCATGCACGCCTTCGGTGTTCTGAGCCGTCAACGCGGTAATCGCGGTGGCGGCGAAGGCGTCCATTGCCGTCACGGCCTTGATGTCGGCTTGAATGCCCGCACCGCCGCCGGAGTCGGAGCCGGCGACGATCAACACGCGTCCCTTCATGCCGGTTGCCTCACGCCGCAGCCTGCGGGATGGCATCGATGATCTGATCGACGACGGCACGCACCAATTCCGAATCGTCACCTTCGGCCATGACCCGGATCAGGGGCTCGGTTCCCGACTTGCGCACCAGGATGCGGCCACCGCGGCCTAGCCGCGCCTCGGCGGCGGCGATCGCCCGAGTCACCGAGGCGGCCGCGAGGGCGGCGTTGGCATCGCCGACGCGCACGTTCTTCAGAAACTGCGGCACCGGTTGGAAGGCACGGAAAGCTTCGCTTGCCGGCCGCCCGCTCTTGCGCATGGCCGACAGCGCCTGCAGGGCCGCCATCAGCCCGTCGCCGGTCGTAGCATGGTCGCTCATGATGATGTGGCCGGACTGCTCGCCGCCCAGGTTGTAGCCGTCGGCCCGCATGCGTTCGAGCACGTAGCGATCGCCGACCTGCGTGCGCACCAGCGTGAGCCGCCGCTCGTCCAGGAAGCGCTCGAGGCCCAAGTTCGACATCACCGTGGCAACGACGCCGCCGCCCGCCAGCCGCCCGTCCTTGGCCCAACGATTGGCGATGGTCGCCATCAACTGGTCGCCATCGACCAGATGCCCTTTCTCGCTCACCAGCACGACTCGATCGGCGTCACCGTCGAACGCAATGCCGATGTCGGCGTTGTGCGCCACCACGTGCTCCTGCAACAGCTCGGGATGGGTCGAGCCGCATTTGGCGTTGATGTTGAAGCCGTCGGGCGCGACAGCGAACGGCACCACCTGGGCGCCCAGCTCCCACAGCACGGTCGGCGCCACCTTGTAGGCGGCGCCATTGGCGCAATCGACCACGATCTTGAGCCCGGTCAGATCGAGACGGCGCCGCACCGAGGCCTTCACCGCTTCGATGTAACGACCGTCGGCGTCGTCCAGCCGCTTGGCGCGGCCGATCATCTTGGGCGCCGCCAGCCGGATGCGCGAGGGGGCGGCGACCAGCGCCTCGATCTCGGACTCCACGGCGTCGGAAAGCTTGAAGCCGTCGGGACCGAACAACTTGATGCCATTGTCCTCGTAAGGATTGTGCGAGGCCGAGACCATGACGCCGACATCGGCGCGCATCGACCGTGTCAGGAACCCGACCGCCGGCGTGGGAACCGGCCCCAGCAGCAGGACATCGATGCCGGCCGACAGGAAGCCCGCGGTCAGCGCCTGCTCGACCATGTAGCCCGACAGCCGCGTGTCCTTGCCGACCACCGCGCGATGGCGATGGTCGCCGCGATTGAACACCTGACCGGCCGCCATGCCGATGCGCATGGCGATCTCGGCGGTCATCGGTTCACTGTTGGCACGGCCACGAACGCCGTCGGTGCCGAAGAGATGGCGGGACATCGCCGCAAACCTATCGCATCACTTGCCAGACGGCGAGGGCTTGCCGGGTAGCCGCCACGTCATGGACCCGCACGATCGACGCCCCGCGCCGGATCGCCTCGACGGCCAGCCAGACCGACGCCGGATCGCGCCGGCGCGGCTCGGCGATGCCGGTCAGGCTCCCGATGAAGCTCTTGCGCGACGCGCCAATCAGGACGGGATAGCCGGCAACGGCCAGGCGGCTGGCGCCGGCGATCAGGGCGACATTCTCTTCGACAGTCTTGCCGAAGCCGATCCCGGGATCGAGGGCGATGTCCCGGCAGGCCACCCCCGATGCTTCGCATGCCCAGGCACGCTCGAGCAGGAATACACGCACCTCCTCCACGACATCGTCGTAGGCCGGCACGGCGTACTTGTCCTCGGCGCGACCGGCCCGATGCATCAGCACGACCGGCGCCCCTCGCTCGACCAGCAGCGGCATCATGGTTGGATCGTCGCGCAGGGCGGACACATCGTTGACGATGCGCGCACCGGCGTCGAGGCAGGCCCGCGCAACCGCGGCATGGCGGGTATCGATCGAGACCGTGATGCCGCGACGGGCCAGGCTTTCGACCACCGGCAGGACACGCCGCAGTTCCTCGGCCGCATCGATCGGCTGCGCGCCCGGTCGGGTCGACTCGCCGCCGACATCGACGATATCGGCCCCCTCCGAAACGAAGCGCAGGCCATCGTCGATGGCCTGCTCTGGATCGAGCCGCTCGCCGCCGTCGGAGAAGGAGTCCGGCGTCACATTGACGATCGCCATGATCCGCGGGCGATCGAGCGCGACGCCGGCGAAGCTTGCTGTCAAACGCCCGGCTGCGGCTCGGGGTTGGCGCCCGGCGCGGGTCCAGCCCCCTGACCGGAGCTGGTGGGCACCGAAGCGCGGCGACGGCGGTCATGGTGGCCGGCACCGCCCGTGTCGTCGCGCACGATCTTCTCGCCGCGCAGGATCTGGCCGATCTCGTCGTTGCTGAGCGTCTCGTACTCCAGCAGCGCCTTGGCGATCGCGTGCAGGTCGTCGAGCCGGTCGGTCAGGACCTGGCGGGCCTTGCCTTCGGCCTCCTCGATCAGGCGGCGGACCTCCTGGTCGATGATCTGCGCCGTGGCCTCGGAAACGTTCTGGGTCTGCGTCACGGCATGGCCCAGGAAAACCTCCTGCTCGTTGGCCTGATAGCGCACGCGGCCGAGCTTCTCGGACATGCCGAAGGCGGTGACCATGCCGCGCGCCGTCTGCGTCGCGACCTGGATGTCGCTCGCCGCGCCGGTCGTCACGTTCTCGGGCCCGAAGATGATCTCCTCGGCGATGCGCCCGCCGAACAGGATGGCCAAGCGGGATTCCAGGAACTGCTTGGTGTGGCTGAGATGGTCGCGCTCCGGCAGCTGCATGGTGACGCCGAGCGCGCGGCCGCGCGGGATGATCGTGACCTTGTGCAGCGGATCGCTCTTGGGCACGTGCAGGGCGACCAGGGCGTGACCGGCCTCATGGTAGGCGGTGAGCTTCTTCTCGTCGTCGGTCATCGCCATGGAGCGGCGCTCGGTGCCCATCAGCACCTTGTCCTTGGCGTATTCGAAGTCGGCCATGGTGACCAGCCGCTTGCCGACGCGCGCCGCGCGCAATGCCGCTTCGTTGACGAGGTTGGCGAGATCGGCGCCCGAGAAGCCCGGCGTGCCGCGCGCCAGCACGCGCGGATCGACGTCCGGCGCCAGCGGCACCTTGCTCATATGAACCTTCAGGATCTTCTCGCGGCCAGCCACGTCGGGGTTGGGCACGATGACCTGCCGGTCGAAGCGGCCCGGCCGCAGCAGCGCCGGGTCGAGCACGTCGGGCCGGTTGGTGGCGGCGATCAAAATGACGCCTTCGTTCGACTCGAAGCCGTCCATCTCGACGAGCAGCTGGTTGAGCGTCTGCTCGCGCTCGTCGTTGCCGCCGCCCAGGCCCGCGCCGCGATGGCGGCCGACCGCGTCGATTTCGTCGATGAACACGATGCAAGGCGCGTTCTTCTTGGCCTGCTCGAACATGTCGCGGACGCGGGAGGCGCCGACACCCACGAACATTTCGACGAAGTCGGAGCCTGAGATGGTGAAGAACGGCACATTGGCCTCGCCGGCGATGGCGCGCGCCAGCAAAGTCTTGCCGGTGCCCGGCGGGCCGACCAGCAGGCATCCCTTGGGAATCTTGCCGCCCAGCCGCTGGAACTTCTGCGGATCCTTCAGGAAATCGACGATCTCCTCGAGCTCGGCCTTGGCTTCGTCGATCCCGGCGACATCCTCGAAGGTCACGCGGCCGTGCTTCTCGGTGAGCAGCCGGGCCCGCGACTTGCCGAAACCCATGGCGCGGCCGGTGCCGCTTTGCATCTGGCGCAGGAAGAAGATGTAGACGCCGACCAGCACCAGCACGGGCAGCCAGCTCACGAAGATGCTGCCGAGATTGACGCCCTCCTCGGCCGGCCCGGCGTCGACGCGATCGACGTTCTTGATCAGCATCGGCATCAGCTGTTCGTCGACCGGCGTGCTCGGCACATAAGTCGCGAATTTCTGCACCCCGTTGCGCGGCTCGCGGAAGGTGCCGGTGATGGTGTTGCCCTGGATGCGGACGTCCTGGACCTGGCGCTGCTCGACGGCCCGCACGAAATCCGAATAGGAGATCGTATTGCCCGCCGACCGGGTCGCCCCGCCCTGGAACACGCTGTAGAGCAGCGCCAGGAGCAGCACGATGACGATCCACAGGGCGGCGTTACGATTGAAAGGGTTCACGGGCTCGTTCCAATGGGATGGGGCTTACTTTAAATGGGCAGCAGCCGGCGCGCCGCAAGCAAAAAATGCAGCCGGAACCAGGGGCTGCGCCCCGTTTCTACCGTCTTTCCTGCCATGCTCGGGCGCCACAATCCACCGCAGCCGCCCTCCTTCCGGCGCCTGCCGCAGTGCCAACCGGCATTCAGATAGCGTGAAATCCTGGCTTTTTCCGGATTTTCCCCGGGCCACGGCGGCCGAAAGCCGATCGACCGCCCGTTCCAGCCGATCGCGCCGCGGCGGATAGTCGTTCCGGCCCACGGACTGGACGACCCGGCCGAGCAGCCGCGATCTGAGGTCGCGGCGAAGCTGCCCGAAGATCGCACGATCGATCGCCAGGCCGCCGTCCGGACCGACTTCCAGCGCCGCCACGGCGGCTGCCGCGAGGTCACGCTCGCGGTCGGCGCGGCCCTCCGGGTCGAGGGCCCGACCCGGCCCGGTACCCGCCGCGCGCAACCGTGCGCGCTCGAAACGCGGATCGTCGTTGGACGGGTCGTCGAACCAGCGCATGCCGCGCGCCGCCAGCGTCGCAGTGAGCCTCGACCGGGGCGCGCCGAGCAAAGGGCGCAGCAAGCGCAGCTCAGGCAGTTCGACGAGGGCGGCCATGCCGGCCAGGCCGTCGGGGCCACTGCCCCGCGCAGCCCGCATGGTCACCGTCTCGGCCTGATCGTCGGCCTGATGCGCCACCAGCAAATGGAGGATGCCGCGTTCCCGGCAAGCGTCGCGCAGCAGGCGGTAGCGTGCGGCACGCGCGGCTTCTTGCAGGCCGGTCCGCGGCTTGACACCGGACCAGCGCAGGATCGCGCTCTCGCACCCCAATCGTGCGAGCGTTCGGCGAGTCGCGGCGGCCTCGGCCGCCGCCTCGGAACGCAAGCCGTGATCGACGATCAACGCTACGAGGACGCCGTTGCGCCGCTCCGCCCAGTCTTGCGCGAGCAGAGCCATGGCCAACGAGTCGCGGCCGCCGGACACCGCGGCGGCGATCGTCGGGCGCCGCTCGAACGGCTCGAACGGCGCCATCAAGCGGGCGAACGCCACGGTATCGAGCGGTCGTTCGGCGTCGTTCACCCGCAGCCGTTCTTCTGGCGCTCCTGATCGACGCGACGCTTCTGCAGGTCGGTGGCGCGCGGATAATCCTGGCTGAACTTGGCGAACACGGCGCAGGCGTCGGGCTTGCGCCCCAGCACCGCCAGCGTGATGCCGAGCTTCAGGAGATTGTCGGGTCCCTTGGGACTCGCCTTGTAATTCTTGTAGCCATCGGCGAAGGCGGCCAGCGCGTTCTGATAGTCGCGGCGGGCGTAGTAACTCTCGCCTAGCCAATACTGTGCGTTGCCCGCCAGTGCATGCTTGGGATTGGCCTGCAGGAAGGCCCTGAATACGCGCTCGGCGCCGGCGTTGTCGCCGTCCTGCAGTTTCTTCATGCCGTCGTGATAGAGCTGCTCGCCGGCTGCCGATGCGGCACCCGCCGACGGCGCGGCGGCTGTCGATGGCGGCGTCGGCGCCCCGGCGGGACGCGGCGCCGCACCGCCGGGCCGGCCGCCCTTCTCCACCTGCTCCAACCGGAACTCGTAGTCGGCCTGCATCTTCTCCATCTGCTGCTGGAGCTGTTGGTAGCGGTACTGCAGCTGCTCGATCTGGCCGGTCAGCATGGTGATCGACTGCTGGAGCTGGTTGAACCGATCCTCGACCTGAACGGGATCCAGGCGTTGCGCCGAGGCCCCGACCGGGGCGGCGAGAGCGAGTGCGAGCAGGAAGCAGGAGCGGAGAGTTTTCATGGCAAAGATAGTTTGCGGTCGAACACGGCCATTTTCAGGCATGGCCACCCGATTGGCCAAACGAAAACGCCGGTCGCATGCGACCGGCGTCGACGTTGTTCGCAAGGCAAAGGCAGCGAGCCCTTACTCCAGCTCGGTGATCGCGCGGCGGTTGCGCGCCCACGCCGCTTCATCCGAGCCGACCGGATCGGGCCGCTCCTTGCCGTAGCTGATGGTCTTGATCCGCGAGGCCGGAACACCCTGGGCGATCAGGTACTGGCGGGCGGCATTGGCGCGCCGCTCGCCGAGCGCCAAGTTGTACTCGCGCGTACCGCGCTCGTCACAATGCCCGGCAATGGTGATGGGATACTGGGTGTACTTCTTCAGCCACTCGGCCTGACGGTTCAGGGTCTGTCGGCCGTCTTCGCGAATCACCGACTGGTCGGTGTCGAAGAAGACGCGATCGCCGACATTCTGCCGGAAGTCGGCAACCGAACCAGGCGTTACGGTCGTCGTCGCGGCGGCGGCTTGCTCTTGATTGCTGCAAGACGCCAGGAAGATCATCGCTGCGATGGCCATCAAGGCCTTGATCGTGCTCATTTTTCAGTGCTCCCTAACAACATCGACCCAAGCGACGGGTACGCCCGGGTCGACAGAAAAGATCATATCTTTCGCTACTGTGGAATCAAGGGTGACCAAGCCGGATCCGATGCGTCGGTCGGCGTCGGCACTTGGCGTTCGAAGCGTCCAGTTATGTCAATTTGGTGCAAAGTGACCGAGCCGGCGCGTCCACCCGAGTTGGGCTGCTGTCGGAAGAACATCAACACCCGGCCGTTGGGCGCCCAGGTCGGCCCCTCGACCAGGAAGCCGCTGGCCAACAAGCGCTCGCCGCTGCCGTCGGGCCGCATCACACCGATGCCGAAGCTGCCGCCGGTGATCTTGGTGAAGGCGATCCAGTCGCCGCGCGGCGACCACACCGGCGTGGCATAGCGGCCCTCGCCGAAGCTGACGCGACGCTCGCCGCCACCCGAGGCGCTCATGACGTAAAGTTGCTGCGTGCCGCCGCGATCGGAGTTGAAGATGATCTGGCTGCCGTCGTTGGAGAAGCACGGCGAGGTGTCGATTGCCGAGGTGTTGGTCAGCCGCCGCATGGCGCGGCTGCGCACATCCATCTCGAAGATGTTCGTCCGACCGTCCTGCGAGATGCTCATGATCACCTTGGTGCCGTCGGGCGAGAAGCGCGGCGCGAAGCTCATGCCGGGGAAGTTGCCGAGCAGCTCACGACGCGTGCTGTCGACGTTCTGCAGGAAGACGCGCGGCGGGCCGCGATCTTCGCCATAGGCCATGTAGACGATCTCCTGCAGCGTCGGCGCAAAGCGCGGCGTCAGGGCGATCGTACGGCCATCGGTCATGTAGCGATTGTTGGCGCCGTCCTGATCCATGATGGCGATGCGCTTCACTCGTGCGTTCAGCGGCCCGGTCTCCGAGACATAGGCGACGCGGGTGTCGAAGTAGCCCTCCTCGCCCGTCACGCGCTTGTAGATCGCATCGGCGATAATATGGGCAAGCCGCCGCCAGTTGGCGGGCTGGCTGGTGAAGCTCTGCCCGACGGCCTGCTGGGCGACCACGACGTCCCACAGGCGGAAGTCGACCTTGATGCTGCCGCCGACCTGCTGGACTTGGCCGACGACCACGCCCGCGGCGCCAATGCCGCGCCAATCGGCGAAGCGCGGCGGCGTGTTGGCATCGACGTTCTGCTGGATAAAGGCAGTCGACGGAATGACGCGAAAGAGGCCGCAATTCTGCAGGTCGCTGCGGATCACGCCGGCAATATCGGCGCCGACCCGATCGCCCTTGAAGTCGACGATGGCGATCGGCACCGGCTCGACCGTCGGCCGCGTCATGTCGATGGTGAGTTGTGCGCGCGCCGTTGTCGCCGTGCCGGCGGCAAGCGCCACACCGCCCAGGATCGTCGACCGTCGAGGGAGCATCATGTCGGACCTCTTGTTGTTCATGGCTGGGGGAGCCTCTATAGCGCGACCGACTGTCAGTAGTCGCGTGGATCGAAATTGAAGGTGATGTTGCGCCAGGAGTTGTATTTCTCCGGCGACAAGGGCCACGGCTGGCAGCGCGGATTCATGATCGCGCGATAGGCGGCGTCGGCAGCGGCGCGATAGACCGGATCGTTGTTGTAGCGCCCGGTGTCCTTCAACTCGGCCTTCACCGGCGTGCCGTCCTGGTTCATTTGCACGACCAGGGTGACGACGAGATTCTGGTCGCGCGCGCCACCGACCGTGTTCCAGCACGGCCGAATCTTGCTGCGTACACCTTCGATCTCGCTCGCCGTCACGACCGCCGCAAGATTGGGTGCGGCCGGCGCCTGTCGGGTGACCTGAGGCGTCGGCTTGGGCTGCTGCTCGGGCGTCTGCTGCTTCTGCGGCGACTGGAGATTCTTCAGCACGTCCTCGAAGCGCGAATCCACGGTCGGCTTGGGCGGCGCCGGCTTGGGCGGCGGCGGCTTGGGCGGCTCGGCTTTTTTCACTTCCGGCACCGGCTTGGGCGGCTCAGGCGGCTTCTCGACCTTCGGCGGCTCGGGTTCTTTGGGCTTGAGCGCGATCAGATCTTCCTGCGGCTTGGCGACCTCCGGTTTGGGCTTTTCGACCGGCGGCGGCGGTGCGGGCGGCTTGGCCTCGGCGACTTCGGGCTTGGGCTTCTCCGGCGCCGGTGGTGGATCGGCAGTCTTGGGCGGCGGCGCCTTGGTCGTCTCTTCGGCGACCGGCGCGTCCTTGGGCTGCGGCGGCGGGTTGCCGACCTTGGGCGCCGCGGCCTTCTTGTCGATCGCCTCGAACTCGATCATCACCGGTTCGGGCTCGAGCAGCGGCGGGCGGTGGAAGAAGTCGAAGTTCGCGACCGCCGCGCCCAGCACAGCGACATGCAGCATCGCCGACACGATCGCCGGCATGCGCATCTCGATGCTTGCGGGGTTGCGGTCGACCATCCGTCGCCTCGCCTGATTCCTCTAACGGCGTGGTGCCGCCGGTTGCTGCGGTCCGCGCGGCGCCGGTGTCGGCGCCGGCGTCACGGTTCCGCCGCCTCTCCCGATCTGCTGCGCCTGCTCGCCGAGCAGGCCGAGCTGCCGGAATCCGCTGTCGATCACCACGCCCATCACCTCCATCATCTTGCCGTAGTCGACCGCCTTGTCGCCGCGCATGAACACGCGCTGATCGGGCTTCTCGCCGTACACGGCCTTGAGCTTGGCGCCGAGGTCGGCGAGGTCGTACTTGGTTTCGCCGAGAAAGACCTCGCCCTGGGCGTTGACCGATACGACCAGCGGCTCGTCCTTGCCGCCGACCTGTTGGGCGCTGGTCTTGGGCAAATCGACCGGCACGCCGACTTGCAGCAAGGGCGCGGTGACCATGAAGATGATCAGCAGCACCAGCATCACGTCGACCAGCGGCGTGACGTTGATGTCGGCGATCGGCGTGTAGCGCCGCCGCCGGAACTTGCCGCCGGAACTGACCGAGCCGGCCGCCGGGATGATGCCCGCCATCAGACCTGCTCCTCGAGCTGGCGTGACAGGATGGTGATGAATTCGCCGGCGAAGGCCTCGAGCTGCTGGGCGTAGCGCGTCACCTGGCCGGACAGGATGTTGTAGGCACCGGCCGCCGGGATGGCGGCCACCAGGCCGATCGCCGTGGCGAACAGCGCCTCCGAGATGCCGGGCGCCACCACCGCGAGCGAGGTGTTCTTCGACTGCGCGATGTGGCCGAAGCTGTTCATGATGCCCCACACCGTGCCGAACAGGCCGACGAAGGTGGCGTTGGCGCCGACCGTGGCGAGGAAGCCCAGCCGTTTCTCGATCGCCTCCATCTCGCGCTGGATGGTGACGCTCATGACCTGCTCGATGCGCTGGCGAAGCGCGGCGCGCGCCGTGGCGCTGGTCGCCAGGCCCTTGGACACCGAGCGCCGCCATTCGCGCATCGCCGCGGAGAAGATGCTCGACATCGGGTCGTCCGGCTTGGCGCCGACGCGGTCGTAGAGGTCTTCGAGCGAGACGCCCGACCAGAAGGTGTCCTCGAACGACTGGGCGCTCTTCTTCAACGAGCGAAGCCGAAGCATCTTCTCGAAGATGATCGCCCAGGACCAGAACGAGGCGAGCAGCAAGGCGATCATCACCGCCTTGACCACCCAGTCGGCCTGCATGAACAGGCCGTAGACCGACATGTCGATCGATCCCGTGCCGACGCCGAGGGGGGCTCCGGCGACCTGCGCAAACGCGTCCATTTAGATTCTCCGTTGTTTCAAAGGGTTATACCTGAATATGGCGCGAGCGGGGCGAGCCGTTTGGGCTGCCCTGGCCGGCGGCGAGCCCGGCCAGGGCAGCCCGCAGGTGCGGCGGCAGGCGGACCGGGCGACCGGTGACGCCCATGCAGGCGACCATCAGCTCGGCACGAACCAGGATTTCGGCGCCACGGCGGGCTTCCTGCAGCATGTCGAGCGACGCCCCGCGCAGTTCGCCGCAGCGCGTGATCACCTCGATCGTCTCGTCCAGGCGGGCAGGTTTCAGGTAGTCGATGGCGCACCGGCGCACCACCCAGTTCGTCCCCCGCTCGTCGCGTAGCGCGCTGTGCTCCTGGCCGAGCAGCCGCAACAGCTCGGTCCGGCCGCGTTCGAGAAAGCGCAGCCAATTGGCGTAGTAGACGATGCCGGCCGCATCGGTGTCTTCGTAGTAGATCCGCAGCGGCAACACATGTGCGCCGCCGTCGATACGGCCGGAGGTCGGACCGGTCACGTCTCCTCCGTCCCTTGGTCGGCCGACAACAAGTCGAGTTGGCGTTTCTGCTCGCCTGGCATGGCGAGGCCGAGGTGTCGATAGCCGGTCTCCGACAGCAGTCGCCCACGTGGCGTGCGCATCAGCAGGCCCAACTGCATGAGATAGGGCTCGATCACGTCCTCGATCACGTCGCGCTGCTCGGAGAGCGCGGCGGCCAAGGTGTCGACACCGACCGGACCGCCGCCGTAGTTTTCGGTAATACAGGCAAGGTAGCGGCGATCCATGGCGTCGAGCCCGCGCCGGTCGACCTCGAGGCGGGTCAAGGCCTCGTCGGCCACGCCGGCATCGACCACGGCATGGCCGCCCACCGCCGCGAAATCGCGCACCCGGCGCAGCAGGCGGTTGGCCACGCGCGGCGTGCCGCGCGAGCGCTTGGCGATCTCGGTGCCGCCGTCGGTCGCCAGCGTCATCTTCAGCACGCGGGCGGCGCGCTGCACGATCAACTCGAGTTCCGCCGGCTCGTAGAACACCATGCGTAGCGGAATGCCGAAGCGCTCGCGCAACGGCCGGGTCATCAGGCCCGAGCGCGTCGTGGCGCCGACCAAGGTGAAGGGCGGCAGCTCGATACGCACCGAACGCGCCGCCGGGCCTTCGCCGATCATCAGGTCGAGCTGAAAGTCCTCCATGGCGGGATAGAGGATTTCCTCGATCGCCGGATTGAGGCGATGGATCTCGTCGATGAACAGCACGTCGCGCGGCTGCAAGTTGGTGAGTTGGGCGGCGAGGTCACCCGCCTTCTGGATCACCGGGCCCGAGGTGGCGCGAAAACCGACGCCCATCTCGCGCGCCACAATTTGCGCCAAGGTCGTCTTGCCGAGGCCCGGCGGGCCATGGAACAGCACATGATCGAGTGCCTCGCTGCGCGCCCGCGCGGCGGCGACGAAGATCTTCAGGTTCTCGCGCACCTGCTTCTGGCCGACGAAGTCGTCGATCGACTGCGGCCGCAACGCCAGCTCGGCGACATCCTCCTCGGCGCGTTTGGCCGTCACCAGGCGATCGCCGTCGTTCATCGCGACAGCTCCTGCAGTCCGGCGCGGATCACGGCATCGAGCTTGGCGTCACTGCCCAGACGCTGCGTGACGCGGGCCACCGCACCGAACGCCTCGACACGCTTGTAGCCGAGATTGACCAGAGCGGAGACCGCGTCTTCGTTGAGTGAGCCCGCCGCCGGCGTCGCCTGGACGTCGCTCGCCTTGCCGGCCGGCGCGACACCGAACGCCGCCGCCTTGTCCTTGAGTTCGGTGGCAAGCCGCGCCGCGAGCTTGGGCCCCACGCCGGCCGGGCGGCTCAGCGTGGCGCGATCCTGCGCGGCGATGGCGCGGGCGATCTCATCGGGCGCGAGCGTCGACAGGATCGACAGCGCCACCTTGGCGCCCACACCCTGCACCGTCGTCAGGATGCGGAACCAGTCGCGTTCGGCCGCCTGCAGGAAGCCGAAGAGCGCGATGGCATCTTCGCGCACGATGGTCTCGACCAGCACCGTCACGGCACCACCCGGCACGAGATCGCGCAAGGTGCGCGATGAAGCCGCGACCAGGTAGCCCACGCCGCCGACATCGATCACGGCGCTGTCGAGGTCGACGGAGTCGACGGTACCCTTGAGCTTGGCGATCACAGGGCCGCCTCGACGCGCTTGGCCGTAGCCCGATGATGGGCATGGCAGATCGCGACGGCGAGCGCATCGGCGGCGTCGCTCGACGCCTCGACGCCGGGCAGCAGGCGGCCCACCATCATGGCGATCTGCCGCTTGTCGGCGTGGCCGACGCCGCTCACCGACTTCTTAACGAGGTTGGCGGCATATTCGAAGACCGGTAGGCCGGCCCGCGCCGGCGCCAGCAGGACGACCCCGCGCGCCTGGCCGAGCTTCAAGGTCGATCCCGGGTTCACATTCACGAAGGTCTCCTCGATAGCCGCTTCAGCCGGCTGCTGCGCCGCGATGATGGCAGCAACGCCGTCGAACAGACGGCACAAACGTGCGGCCAACCCGCCCTCGGTCGGCACCTTGATCACACCGTGGGCGACGTGGCGCAATCGATTGCCATCGACCTCGATCACGCCCCAACCGGTCAGCCGCAGACCGGGATCGAGGCCGATCAATCTCATCGCGGCCGACCGTCAGGCCGCGAACTTGGCCAGAGCGTCGTCCGACACCTCGAAATTGGCGTAGACGTTCTGGACGTCGTCGTTGTCTTCCAGGGCGGCAATCAGGTCGAGCAGCGTCTGTACCGCCTCGCCTTCGACGAGAGTCGTGGACTTCGGCCGCCAGGACAGCTTGGCGACCGACGGCTGGCCGAGCGACTTTTCAAGCGCCTCGCGCACGGTGTTGAAGCTGTCCTGAGCGCAGAAGATTTCGTGCACACCATCGGCGCCTTCACCGCTCACGACGTCGTCGGCGCCCGCGTCGATCGCCTTCTCGAGCACGTCGTCGGCGCCGCCGACCGATCTCGGAAAGCGAAACTCGCCGACGCGATCGAACATGAAGGACACGCTGTTGGACTCACCGAGGTTGCCGCCGTGCTTGGTCAGGGTCGAACGCACCTCGCCTGCCGTGCGGTTGCGATTGTTGGTCAGCGCCTCGACGATCAGCGCAACGCCGCCCGGCCCATAGCCTTCGTAGCGGACCTCGTCATAGGTGGTGTCGGCATCGGTGCCCGAGCCGCGCTTGATGGCGCGATCGATGGTGTCGCGCGTCATGTTGGCTTCGCGTGCGGCAATTACGGCGGCACGAAGGCGTGGGTTGGCGTTGGGATCAGCCGCGCCCAAGCGCGCCGCGGTGGTGATCTCACGGATGAGCTTGGTGAAGATCTTGGCCCGCTGGGCGTCCTGCCGCCCCTTGCGGTGCATGATGTTCTTGAATTGCGAATGGCCGGCCATGGCCCAACAACCAGATTCAGTGAGCGGTTGGGGCGGCTATACCACTTCTCGTGTGATTTGGGAGCGTTAGAGGCTGTGCACGCCGCCGTCGACACAAAAAAAGGCGGGGGCCGAAGCCCCCGCTAAAAAACGTCGGAACCTAGATTCCGACGCCCCCTCTAACCTGAAGACAGTCGCCGAGTTGGCGAAAAACCTTTTAACATCAAAAGGATGCCGATTTTTCCCCAGGTCGTCAACGAGCGTCTTCAAGCTACCCCTAATAGGTAGGTCAAAGGCTCCCTGGACACAAGATGCAGCAATTCACGCTGTCGGGAGCAACCGCCCGCCCAGCCGGATCGGCCGTACCGAACGGGCGAGTCCGGTCCGATCGTCGGTTTCCACCACCGCCGCGCACAAAGTCGCTTCGCCTTCGGCCGGCGCCAAGCGCTCGCCCGGCATCTTCTTGATGAAGCGCTGCACGGCGATGTCCTTCTTCATGCCGATCACCGAATCGTAGTCGCCGCACATGCCGACATCGGTTTGGTAAGCCGTGCCGCCGGGCAGCACCCAGCCATCGGCGGTCGGGATGTGGCTGTGCGTGCCCAGCACCGCCGAGACACGGCCATCGCAGTAGTGGCCGATCGACTGCTTCTCGCTGGTCGCCTCACCATGAACGTCGATCAGGATACAATGCGCGCTGCCACCCAGGCTGTACTTGGCGAGCTCGACGTCGACGGCACGAAACGGATCGTCGAGTGCATCCATGAACAAGCGGCACATGACATTGATGACCAGCACCGTCTGGCCGCGCGTCGTCTGGAAGAGATTGGCCCCCCATCCCGGTGTGCCGGGTGGAAAGTTGATCGGCCGCAACAGGCGTTTGTCCTGGGCGATGTAGGGCACGATCTCGCGCTGGTCCCAAACGTGATTGCCGGTCGTGATGCAATCGACGCCGGCGGCATGCAACTCGGCGCAGATCTTGGCCGTTATGCCGAAACCCGCCGCGGCGTTTTCGCCATTCACCGCCACGAAATCCAGGCCCAGCTCGCGGCGCAGGCGCGGCACTTCCTTGATCACCGCATCGCG
>VGCQ01000052.1 GCA_016870055.1 Alphaproteobacteria bacterium
CCGCAGCGGGCGCGCCGATCTCGGCGACCGGCATGGCGGCGGCTGGCGCTTCGGCGGCGGGCGGGGCCGTAGCACGCAGGCGGCCCAAGATCGGCTCGATACGCAGCCCGGCGAAGCGGTCGAACAGCGTTCGCTCCTCGACCGAGTCCGGCAGCGCCGGAATCGGCTCGGCCGGCATCGCCGACGGATGGCCGGCCGGCAGTTCGGGGATGTCGGCGGCCGGCCGCTCGATCGGCGCGTAAGGCGCATCGACCAGCAGCGAGTCGCGGGCCGGCAGCGGCGCGCCTTCCTCGGGGATCTGCTCGAAGCGCGCCGGATCGTACTGGCTGGCGTCGATCTCACCCGGGATCTCGGCATAGCCGATCGCCGGGGCCGGCAGGTCGGGTTCCTCGTCGATCGGCTGCGGCTTGCCGCGCCACAGGCCGATCGCGGCGCGCACCAGCCAGGCGCCACCCAGGAAGGGCGCGCGCAAGATGCGGAAGATCAGCGGCAGGTCGGTGCGGTTCATGCCCAGCGCCGGCGCCATGGCGATGAAGGCAAGCGCCGCACAGATCGGCTCGATCAGCGCGAGGCTGCCGCCGCTCGAATGAGTCAACACCAGCTCGCGAAAGCGGCCGACCAGAGCGAGGCCGACCAGGCCGCCCGGTCCGGCATGAGTGGCCGCACCGCCGACGTCGCCCAGGCCGACACAGGCGACACTCATCATCAGGAGCGCCAGCAACAGCAGCGACAGCCTGAGCCCGAAGAAGCCGAGATGGTGGGTGCGTACCATGCGCACGCCCCAGGTGATCAGCGCGACCGGCACCAGGACGATGGCCAGCCCGAACGTCTGCAGCAGCACATCGGAGACATAGGCGCCGGGCAGGCCGACGATGTTGTGCGGCGCCCGCCCGGTGGCGTGGTTGAGCGATGGATCGGCCGGGCTATAGGTGAACAGCGCCAGCAGCAGCACGACGCCCGCCGCCGCAACCGCCGCGCCGACGATCTCCATCATGCGTCGGCGCAGGAAGTCGCGCCCGCCTTCCGGCAGGATCGCCGTCTTGTGCGGCGTTGGCGAGGCGGCGCCGATCATGGCCATGGCCTGCGTCCTAAAGCACCTGGGCAAGGCGCGTCAGCGCCTCGCGCGTGGTCGCTTCGTCATGCACCAGGGCGACGCGGATGTAGCGCTGGGCAGTGTTGACGCCATCGGTCTCGCGGCAGACATACGAGCCCGGCAGCACTTTGACATGCGCCTCGCCCCACAGCTTGCGCGTCGCCTCCTCACCGTCGCCGACATCGAGCCAGAGGAAGAAGCCGCCGCCCGGCGTGTAGTAGCCGAAGCGATTGTGCAGGATCTGCTCGGCAACGCGAAAATTCCGACGGTACCAGTCGCGCGTCGCCAGCGGATGGGTCTCCTCGCGCCACAAGGCGGCCGACGCCTTCTGGACGGCGAACGGGATCTGCGGACCGCCGTAGGTCCGCCAGCGCAGCACCATGGCGACCAGCGCCGGATCGCCCGCCATGAAGCCCGAGCGAAGGCCGGCGGCGTTCGAGCGCTTGGACAGCGAATGGAAGACCACGAGGTTGTGGAACGGATCCTTTCCGCCGGTCGTGTCCATCGCCAGTGCCGCCTCGAGCGCGCCCGGCGGTGCCTGGCCGGTGTAGATCTCGGCGTAGCACTCGTCGACCGCCAGCACGACGTCGTGCTGGCGGCACTTGGCCAGAAGCTTCTGCAGGTAGTCGATGCCGGCAATGGCGCCCTGCGGATTGGCCGGCGAGCAGAGATAAACGACCGACATCCGCCGCCAGGTCGCCTCGTCGACCGCGAGGAAGTCGGGCAGAAAACCGCTGTCGGCGTTGGCGGCGACCAACAGCGGCTCGGCGCCGGACAGCACCGCACCGCCGAGATAAGCCTGGTAGAACGGATTGGGCAGCGCCACGACCGGCTTGCCGCCCGCCTTCTGCTGCGGCGTCGCCACCGTCGAGATGATGTAGACGCCCTCCTTGCTGCCCGCCGTCGGAATGACATGCCGGGCGGGATCGAGCAGGCCGGCCGGCAGCCGGTAGCGCCGGCTGAGCCATTCGACGATCGCGAGGTTGAGGTCGGGAATGCCCTGGTTAGGCGGGTAGCGGTTCCAGCCGTCGATCTCGTCGTTGACGATCTGGCGGGCGAAGGCCGGCATCGCACCCTGCGGCTCGCCAACCGACATGTTGATCATCGACAGATGAGCTGGCGGCGTGATCGGCGCGATCAAGGTGGCAAGCCGCGCGAACGGAAAATCGGTCAGCGTCTCCGTCAGGCGCGGATTGAACATCGACACCATCCAATGGGCCGCCAAGGCCAAGCAGCACAACAGGTCTGGCGAGAGGGGACCCGCCAGACCGACTACCTACTCATTCTATGAAACAAATTAATCAATAACAACAAGGGAATAGAGCCTCTTCTTCAGATGAAGAAGAGGCTGGGGCCGGACCGTTGCCGGGCAAGGCACCCTGGCCGATGCCCGGCAGCGGCGACGGCGGCACCTATCCCTAGGCTGCCGCCGTCCCTCTACCGCCACCTATTGGATGCGCTCGCCGTGCAGGGCGGTATCCAGGCCCTCGACCTCCTCGTCGCGGCTGACCCTGAGGCCGACCATGGCGTCAACGATCTTGAGGATGATCCAGGTCGCGACGCCGCAGAACACGGCGACAACCACCACGCCATAGATCTGGGTCAGGATCTGGCCGCCATTGCCGTCCATCAAGCCGATCGCCTGGCCCTTGTTGACGTCGTTCACGACCTTGGTGGCGAACACGCCGAGCAGGATCGAGCCCAGGATGCCGCCGACGCCGTGGACGCCGAACACATCCAGCGAATCGTCGTAGCCGAGCTTGGTCTTGAGCGTGACCGACGCCCAGTAGCAGACCAGGCCGGCGGCCAGCCCGATCAGCATGGCCGCCCATGGCTCGATGTACCCCGCCGCCGGCGTGATGGTGCCGAGGCCGGCGACGGCGCCGGACAGCACGCCCAGCACCGAGGGCTTGCCACGGCTGGCCCATTCGACCGCCATCCAGGCGAGTGCCGCGACGGCGGCGGAAATGTGGGTGTTGAGCATGGCGGAGCCCGCCAGCTCACCCGAGGCCAGGGCCGAGCCGGCGTTGAAGCCGAACCAGCCGACCCACAGCAGCGAGGTGCCGATCAGGGTCAGCACGAGATTGTGCGGCGCCATGTATTCGGTGCCGTAGCCGTGGCGCTTGCCGATCACCAGGCAGCAGACGAGGCCAGCGATGCCGGCATTGAGATGCACCACCAGGCCACCGGCAAAGTCGAGCACGCCGGCGCTGCCGAGGAAGCCGCCACCCCACACCCAATGCGCCACCGGCACGTAGACGAACAGCAGCCAGAGCGCCATGAACCACATCATGGCGGAGAACTTCATGCGCTCGGCGAAGGCGCCGGCGATGATCGCCGGCGTGATGATGGCGAAGGTCGCCTGATACATCAGGAAGACGTTCTCCGGCACGGTCTTGCCGAGATCGTGCACGCTGCCCAGCAGGCCCGCGCCGAAGGCGCGTGACAGCGAACCGATGAAGCCATTCAGCCCGCCGCCGTCGGTGAAGGCAAGCGAATAGCCGACCGCGAACCACAGCACCGTCACCAGCGCCGCCACGGCAAAGGCCTGGACCGCGGTGGCCAACACGTTCTTCTTGCGCACCATGCCGCAGTAGAACAGCGCCAGGCCCGGGATGTTCATCATCAGCACCAGGCAAGTCGCGACCAGAAGCCAGGCGGTGTCGCCGGTGTCGATGGCGGGCTTGTCGGCGGCAAAGGCCGGTGCGGCGACCATCGACGCGACCAGCGAGGCGGCGCCCAAGCGCAAAATCGTCCTAGTCATTGACTCTCCCCCTGACGTTCTGTCCTGGTCGGCGCGTTCGTCGACCTGCCTAGAGTGCGTTGGAACCGGTCTCGCCGGTGCGGATGCGCAGGGCTTGCTCGACCGGCGTTACGAAGATCTTGCCGTCGCCGATCTTGCCGGTATGGGCCGCCTTCTGGATCGCCTCGATGGCGCGCTCGACTTGGCTGTCGTCGACCACGATCTCGATCTTCACCTTGGGCAGGAAGCTCACAAGATATTCGGCGCCACGGTAGATCTCGGTCTGGCCTTTCTGCCGGCCAAAGCCCTTGACCTCGCTCACCGTCAATCCCGAGACGCCGACGCCGGTCAGGGCGTCGCGGACCTCGTCCAGCTTGAACGGCTTGATGATGGCTGACACCAGTTTCATGCGCTCTCCTCCTGCCTTTTAGGCTCGCGGCGACAGACTGGCGTCGGCCGTGAACGACGTCAAATACGCGACGAATCGGGAGAGTGAACGGGACTGTCATGGTGCTGTCTCGGTGCATCGATGCGATCGCCGGCCCGTCGCCTTACAGCGCCTCGACCCCGGCCTCGCCGGTACGGATGCGGATCGCCTGCTCGACCGGCATGACGAAGATCTTGCCGTCACCGATCTTGCCGGTGCTGGCCGCCTTGCGGATGGCGTCGACCGTGCGTTCGACCAGACCATCGTCGATCGCCACCTCGATCTTGACCTTGGGCAGGAAGCTCACCGCATACTCGGCACCGCGATAGATTTCGGTCTGGCCCTTCTGGCGGCCGAAGCCTTTGACCTCACTCACGGTCAGGCCCTGAATGCCGAGCGCCGTCAGTCCGTCGCGCACCTCGTCGAGCTTGAACGGCTTGAAGATCGCCACGACCATTTTCATTCCGATATCCTCCGACGAGCCGACCGGCCCGCCTGCCAGGCCCGACGGATGCAAAGGCCGTGCCAACACAAAGCGGTCGCAACTCTGGGCGGCTTGCGAGGGCGTCGGGCGGCTGCCATCTATTGCGCCATGGACGGTGATCGGTTCGATCTGGCGGTGGTGGGCGCCGGCCTGAACGGCAGCCTGCTGGCGCTGGCTGCCGCACAGGCAGGGCTCGACACGGCGCTGATCGATCGGCAGGCACTCGGCGCTTTGACCAACGCCGGGTTCGATGGCCGCACGACGGCGATCGCCTACACCAGCCAGCGCCTGTTTGCCGCCCTTGGCGTGTGGGCGGAGCTGGAGGCCAAGGCCGAGCCGATCCTCGACATCCGCATTTCCGACGCCGGCCACGACGGCAAGCCGAGCCCCCTGTTCCTGCATTTCGACCATCGTGAAGCGGTCGCGGCGGGCGAGACGGCGGCGCCGATGGGTTGGATCGTCGAGAACCGATTCCTGCGCGCCGCCCTGCTGCGCCGGCTGGCCGACTGCCGGCAGGTGGAGCTCGTGGCGCCCGACGAGGTATTGGAGACCAGACGTGACGACCATCGCGCCGAGTTGGCACTGAAGAGCGGCCGGCGCATCGGCGCGCGCCTGGTCGCCTCGGCCGAGGGCCGGTTCGGCGCCATGCGCGAGGAAGCCGGCATCGGCGCGCGCGCCTGGTCCTACGAGCAGATCGCCATCGTGCTGGTGGCGTGCCACGAGCGGCCGCATCACGGCGTCGCCCAGGAGAAATTCCTGCCGGGCGGACCGTTCGCCATCCTGCCGATGCGCGACGGCGAGGCGGGCGAGCACCGCTCGTCGATCGTCTGGACCGAGCGGGCCGATCTCGCGCCCCGCCTGCTGGCGCTCGACGCGCCGCGTTTCCAGGCCGAGTTCGCGCGCCGCTTCGGCGACCATCTCGGCCGCGTCGCACCGGTCGGACCGCGCTGGTGGTATCCGCTCGGCCTGGTCCATGCCGATCGCTACGTCGAGACGCGCCTGGTCCTGGTCGGCGATGCCGCGCACGGCATCCATCCCATCGCCGGCCAAGGCTACAATCTCGGGGTCCGCGACATCGCGGCCCTGGTCGAGGTGCTGATCGATGGCAAGCGGCTCGGCCTCGATATCGGCGCCTCCGACACGCTCGAGCGCTATGCGCAATGGCGGCGCGCCGACAATCTCGCCATGGTCGCCGCCACCGACCTCCTGAATCGGCTGTTCTCCAACGACATCAAGCCGATCCGGCTGGCGCGCGACCTCGGCCTGGCCGCGGTCAACCGCGTGCCGCCGCTGCGCCGCTTCTTCGTCCGCCACGCCATGGGCCTGGTCGGCGACCTGCCCAAGCTGATCAGGGGCGAGCGACCCTAGACGAACGCAGTCTGCGGCCCTATCTCAGAGGCCAGATTTCGAGGATTTCCATGGCCCAAGCGCAAGTGCCCGTGACCGTGCTGACCGGCTATCTCGGGGCCGGCAAGACGACGCTGCTCAATCGCATCCTGAGCGAGCAGCACGGCAAGAAGTACGCCGTCATCGTCAACGAGTTCGGCGAGCTCGGCGTCGACAACGATCTCGTGGTCAATGCCGACGAGGAAGTGTTCGAGATGAACAACGGCTGCATCTGCTGCACGGTGCGCGGCGATCTGATCCGCATCATCGAAGGCCTGATGAAGCGCAAGGACAAGTTCGACGGCATCCTGGTCGAGACCACCGGGCTGGCCGATCCCGGCCCGGTGGCGCAGACCTTCTTCACCGACGACGAGGTCAAGGCAAAGACGCGGCTCGACGCCATCATCACGGTGGTCGATGCCAAGCATTTCCTGGGACAGCTCGATCAGGGCAGCGAGGCCGAGCAGCAGATCGCCTTCGCCGACGTGATCCTGCTCAACAAGACCGACCTCGTGAGCGAGGACGAGCTCAAGAAGGTCGAGGCCAAGATCAACTCGATCAACCGCTACGCCCACATCTTCCGCACGCAGAAGAGCCAGATCGAGCTCAACGCCATCCTCGACAAGGGCGCGTTCGACTTGAAGCGCATCCTCGAGTTCGAGCCGGAGTTCCTGCATCACGGCCACGATCACGACCACGAGGAGGAGGTGAAGAGCCTGTCGCTCACCGCCGACCGGCCGGTCGATCCCGACAAGTTCCAGAAATGGATGGGCGCGCTCCTGCAGTTGCGCGGCCCCGACATCTTCCGCAGCAAGGGCATCCTCGCCATCGACGGCGCGCCGCGGCGCTACGTCTATCAGGGCGTCCACATGATGATGGACTCCGACTGGGGCACGCCGTGGAAGGACGGCGAGACGCGCAGCAGCAAGTTGGGGTTCATCGGCCGCAACCTCGATGGCGAGAACCTGCAACGCGGCTTCAACGACTGCCTGAAATAGACGTGAAGCTCGATCTTGCGAATCCGGCCTGGCGCCAGACCCTGCCGCCGGGCCGTTCCGTTGCCGGCGACGCGCCGGCCGTGGCCTGCGCCTTCAACAAGGACGGCTCGCTTGGGGGCTTCGCCCTGGGCGACGGCCGCGTACGCCTGCTGCCGGCCGACATCTCCGCCGGCGAAACGGCGGCGGGCGAGCCGCTGCATGGCGGCGTGGTGCTGGCGCTGGTCGACGACCCGGCCGGCGACGGCTTCGTGAGCGGCGGCGACGACGGGCGCCTGCTGCGGATCGCCGCCGACGGACGGACGAGCGAGCTTGCCTGCCAGAAGGGCAAGTGGTTCGAGCATATCGCCGGCCATCGCGCGACCGGCGCCATCGCCGCCTCGGCCGGCAAGAACGCCTACGTGGTCAAGGCCGGAGAGGTGCGCGAGTTCGGGCCACACCAGAGCACGGTGGCCGCCCTCGACTTCAGCAAGGACGGCAGCCGCATCGCCTGCGCCCACTATGGCGGCGTCACGGTGTGGAGCATCGGCCAGGTCGTGCTGCCGCCGCGCCGCTTCGCCTGGCGCGGCAGCCACGTCGCCCTGAAATGGAGCACCGACGGCAAGTTCATCGCCACCGGTACGCAGGAGAACGACATCCATGTCTGGCGCATGGCGCAGGCCACCGACATGCGCATGCAAGGCTATCCCGCCAAGGTGAAGTCGCTGTCCTGGACCGCCGACGCGCGTTTTCTCTACACCTCGGCGCAGCCGGTATTCACCGCCTGGCCGTTCTCGGGCAAAGGGCCGGAAGGCAAGCCGCCTTTGCAGTTCGGCGACGAAGGCGCCGGCCTGATGACGGTGGTGGCCGCCCACCCGGCCGCCGAGTTCGTGGCCGGCGGCTACGATTCAGGCGAGCTGCAGCTGGGCGACATCAAGACCAAGCGCTCGGTGGTCCTGAAGATGGCCGACGGCTCGGCCATCACCTGCCTCGCCTGGTCGCCTGACGGCTTCCGGCTCGCGGTCGGCAACGAGGCCGGCACGCTCTTGGTGCTCGACCTTCGCCGCTAGCTCCGGGGCGCCATCAAGCGGTGCGATACGAGACAGAGCACGCCCGAAGTAGCCAGCGCGATCGCCATCGGCAGGATGGTGCCGTTGAACGCCTGGCCCACGAACACACCGAACAAGGCGCCGACGCCATACTGCATCACACCCATGAACGACGAAGCGGTGCCCGCCATGTGCGGGTAGCTCTGCAGCGCCAAGACCGTCGCGTTGGGCACGACCAGCGCCATCATCGCGAGGTGCGGCACCAGGAAGATCAGGAACGGCCAAAGTCCGATCGCGCCGGTCCGGACTTCGATCAGGCCAAGCACCAGCATGCCGGTGCCCGCTACCGCCGGCACGATCGCAGCGTGGCGCAGGATCGTCGCCGAACCCAACACCGGGGCGAAGCGGGCATTCAGGAGGTTGCTGGTCGTCAGCATGACGATGACGCCGGCGAAAATGATGCCAAAGGTGGTCGGGCTCACGCCATACACTTCGATGAAGACGAACGGCACGCCCGACAGATAGGACATCAAAGCCGCGAACTGGAAGGTGCTGGTCAGCGCATAGCCCATGAAGGCGCGGTGACCAAGAAGCTCGCGGAAGCGGCGCAGCACCGGCACGACAGCCAACGGCTGGCGATAGTCGGGCCGCAGGCTCTCGGGTAGGCGCAGGAACGAGAAGACAAGCCCGACCACGCCGATGCCGGCCAACACCCAGAAGATCGCCCGCCAGCCCCAGAAGGCCAGCACCTGGCTGCCGATCAACGGCGCCACCATCGGCGCCATCGAGGTGCAGGCCATGATCAACGACATGGCGCGGGCCGCCTGATCGCCTTCGGCAAGATCGCGGACCATGGTGCGGGCGAGCACGACGGAACCACAGGCCGCCAGGCCCTGCAGGAAGCGCAGCAGCACGAGCTGGTCGGCCGCCGCGGCGAAGGCGCAGCCGATCGAGGCCACGACGTAAGTCGCGATGCCGGCCAGAATCACCGGCCGGCGGCCGAAGCGATCGCCGGCGGGTCCATAGAAGATCTGGCCGAAGCCAAAGGCCAGCATGAAAGCCGACAGCGTGAGCTGCAGGTCGCCCGCCGTCGCCCGAAGGTCGGCGGTGATGGTGGGCAGCGCCGGCAGATACATGTCGATGCTGAGCGGCGTGAAGGCCGACAGCAGCGCCAGCAGGACCATCAACAGGGGCGTAAACCGGGGTGGCGCGGGCAGGCCTTGATTCATTCGCATCGTCTATAGCCGATTCGCGCCGTGCTATAAGCGCGGCATGGCAGCCCTGCCCGACATGACGGAAATGCAGATCCGCCGTTACGCGCGCCACATCGTGCTGGCCGAGATCGGCGGCATTGGCCAGGCGCGGCTGATCGCCGCCCGTGTCCTGGTGGTCGGCGCCGGTGGGCTGGGCGCCCCGCTATTGCAATACCTCGCCGCCGCCGGGATCGGAACGCTGGGCGTCATCGACCACGATCGCGTCGATCTCTCCAACCTGCAGCGCCAGGTCATCCATCGCACCGTCGACATCGGCACCGCGAAAGTGGCAAGCGCCCGCCGGGCGCTGGCCGACATCAACCCCGAGGTCGCGGTCGTGGCGCACGACGAGCGGCTCGACGCGGCCAACGCCGGGCGCATCGTCGCGGACTACGACATCGTGGCCGACGGCAGCGACAACTTCGCCACACGCTACCTCCTGAACGACATCTGCTATCGACTGAAGAAGACCCTGGTGTCGGCGGCGATCCTTCGCTTCGACGGCCAGATTTCGACCTACAAGGCCTGGCAGGGCGATGGCCATCCCTGCCTGCGCTGCATCTTCCCGCAAGCGCCGTCGGAAGACGCGGTGCCGAGCTGCGCCCAAGCCGGCGTGCTGGGGGCGCTCGCCGGCACCCTGGGCGCCCTGCAGGCGACCGAGGTCGTGAAGGAGATATTGGGCATTGGCCGCTCGCTGTCGGGCCGGCTCGTGATGTACGACGCGCTCGCCGGCACGTTCGACGAGGTGGCGATCGCCAAGCGGGCTGACTGCCCGACCTGCGGGGCGCAATGAAAAGCGACGAAGGGGGGCTGTCGCTGATCGTGCGCGCCGGCGACTACGAGAGCGTGCACTATGCGCTGGCGCTCGCCGCCGCCGCCCTCGCTGTCAACAAGCCCGCCGTGCTGTTCTTCACCATGGCGGGCATCCGTGCGCTGGAAGGCCCGCCACCGCCGCTCGCCGACTGGCGGCGCGACGCCGAGAATCGCGAGCGCGGCGTCGGCGACTTCGAGACGCTGCTGCAGGCCTGCATCGAGCTTGGCGCGCGCTTCATCGTGTGCGAAATGGGCCTGCGCTCGCTCGACATCGACCGTGCCGGCCTGCGCCGCGACGTGCCGTTCACGGTGGCGGGCATCGTGACCTTGCTGGAAGAGACCAAGCCGGGCATGCGTCTCGTCACCGTGTAGGACTGATTGGGAGAATTCATGACATCCGCTGCCTTCGACGTGCTGGGAATCGGCAACGCCATCGTCGACGTCATCACCCGGGCCGACGACGCCTTTCTCGGCGCGCATGGCCTGGTGAAGGGCAGCATGATGCTGATCGACGAGGCGCGTGCCGATGCGCTGTACGCCGCCATGGGGCCGGGCGTGGAGATCTCCGGCGGCTCGTGCGGCAACACCATGGCCGGCGTCGCTTCGTTCGGCGGCAAGGGTGCCTATTTCGGCAAGGTGCGCGATGACCAGCTCGGCGAGGTGTTCGGCCACGACCTGCGCTCGCTCGGCGTGTCGTTCCAGACCAAGAGCGCTAGCACCGGCCCCGCGACAGCACGCTGCCTGATCATGGTGACGCCCGACGCGCAGCGCACCATGAACACCTATCTCGGCGCCTGCACGGGCCTCGGCCCGGCCGACATCGACACCAGCGTGGTGGCTACCGCCAAGGTGACGTACGTCGAAGGCTATCTATGGGACGCGCCCGAGGCCAAGAAGGCGGTGCTGAAGGCCTTCGACGCCGCGCATGCGGCTGGTCGCCAAGTCTCGATCACGCTCTCCGATTCGTTCTGCGTGCATCGCTATCGCGAGGAATTCCGCGACCTGGTGCGCAACAAGGTCGACATCGTTTTCGGCAACGAGGCCGAAATCAAATCGCTCTACCAGGTCGAGACCTTCGAAGAAGCGATGGAGGCAACCCGCAAGGAAGCCAAGATCGCCGTCCTGACACGGAGCGAGAAGGGCTCGGTCGTGATCAAGGGCAGCGAGACCTTCGCCGTGCCGGCCGCTCCCGTCACCCGCGTCGTCGACACGACCGGCGCAGGCGACCTCTATGCCTCGGGCTTCCTGTTCGGCTACACCCACGGCAAGTCGCTCGCCGAATGCGCGCGGCTGGGCGGGCTCGCCGCCGCCGAGGTCATTTCCCATGTCGGGGCGCGACCCGAGCAGCCCCTGCGCGGGCTGATTTGACCGCAACCGCCAACCCGCGGAGCTGGCGCGAGGCGGTGGCCGTCTACGCGCATCCGCGCGTGATCACCCTGCTATTCCTGGGCTTCTCCGCCGGCCTGCCGTTTCTTCTGGTCTTCTCGACCCTGTCGGCCTGGCTGCGCGAGTTCGGCGTCAGCCGGACGGCGATCGGATTCGTCAGCTGGATCGGCATCACCTACTCCATCAAGTTCGTGTGGTCGCCGGTTGTCGACCGTGTACCACTTCCCCTGCTGACGCGGTGGCTGGGGCGCCGGCGGTCGTGGATGCTGCTGGCCCAGGTCGGAATCGGGCTCGGCCTGCTCGCCATGTCGACCTGCGACCCGCGAACCGACCTGTGGTGGCTCGTCGTCTTCGGCCTGGTCGTGGCATTCAGTTCCGCGACCCAGGACATCGCCGTCGATGCCTTCCGCATCGAGGCGACCGACGAATCGTTGCTCGGGCCGACGGCCGCCTCCTACCAGCTCGGCTATCGCATTGCCGTGCTGGCCGCCGGAGCGGGCGCGCTCTACATCGCCGAGTTCGGCTCCTGGCCACTCGCCTATCGCGTGATGGCGGCGCTCGCGCTGATCGGCATCACGACCACACTGGTTACCGCCGAACCGGAGAGGCGGGTGGCCGCCGGCACTGTCGAGCGCGAAGGCAAGGTCGCCGAGTTCGCCGAACGCTATGCCGGCCTCAGCCCCACGTTGCGCGAGCCGCTGATCTTCGTCTACGGCGCGATCGTCTGCCCGTTCGTCGACTTCTTCGTGCGCTACCGCTGGCATGGTCTGGTGCTGCTGGCCTTCATCGGACTGTTCCGCCTGAGCGACATCGCCATGGGCGTGATGGCCAATCCCTTCTACATCGACATGGGATTCAGCCTGACCGACATCGCCAACGTCACCAAGATCTACGGCTTCGTCATGTCGATCCTCGGCACCACGCTGGGCGGAGTCCTGGTATTTCGTGTGGGTGCCGCGCGGTTGCTGGCGGTCACGGCTTTCCTGCTTGCCGCCAGCAACCTCACCTTCTCCTGGCTCGCCGTCGTGGGCCGGCCCGACACGGCGATGCTGGCGGTGGCGATCAGCATCGACAATCTGGTGACCGGCGTCTCGGGCTCGGTCTTCATCGCCTTCCTGTCGAGCCTCACCAACACCGCCTACACCGCGACGCAGTACGCGCTGTTCAGCTCGCTCATGTTGCTGCCGGGCAAGCTGATCGCCGGATATTCCGGCTTGATCGTCGACTGGCTGCAAGGCTCAGCACGTGACGTTGCGGCCTTCGCAGCGCTGCTCGACTGGTTCGCCGCCGCGCCAAAGTTCGGCGGCTACGCGATCTTCTTCGCCTACACCGCCCTGCTCGGCTTGCCGGCGCTGGTGCTGGCGATGGTCGTGCGGCGGCATTTCGAAAAAGAAACCCCTCCTTCCGCGAAGAAGGAGGGGTTTTAGATCGGCGCTGGCTTGTGGTCCGCGCCGGGGGACCCGGCCCGGTCCAGGGCGGGGCGTGGGGTAGCCGGCCAGGAACGGGCACCCATTGTCTAAGCGGCCGAGGCTACAAAACCGTTACTGGGACTGTGGAAAACCTCAGCCCGGGGTGGCGTCGAGCGCGTAACCGGCGGCGCGCACGGTGCGGATCACATCGGCCTGCTCGTCACCGTTCAGTGCGATGCGCAGACGGCGGACATGGACGTCGACGGTCCGAGCCTCGACATAGACGTCCTTGCCCCACACTGCGTCGAGCAACTGCTCGCGCGAGAAGACGCGGCCGGGATGCTCCATGAAGTGGCGCAGCAGGCGGAACTCGGTCGGTCCGAGATGGATCGGCTTGCCGGCGCGCGTCACGCGATGCGCCACGAGGTCCATGACGATGTCGGCGTAGGCGAGCGCCTCCTCAGCCAGCGCCGGGCGGATGCGGCGCAACACGGCGCGAATGCGCGCCACCAGCTCGGTCGGCGAGAAGGGCTTGGCGACATAGTCGTCAGCACCGGCGTCGAGGCCGCGCACACGGTCACCCTCCTCGCCGCGCGCCGTCAGCATGATGATCGGCAGGTTGGCGGTCGCGGTCTGGCGGCGCAGCCGGCGACAGACTTCAATGCCCGACAGCAGCGGCAGCATCCAATCGAGCAGCATAAGGTCGGGCGGCTCGTCCTGCACGGCGACCATTGCCTGCTCGCCGTCATGGGCCGCCGAGATGCGAAAGCCCGCCTGCTCGAGGTTGTAGCGCAGCAACTCGACCAGCGCGGTCTCGTCCTCGACGATCAGCACATGCGGCTTCAGCGCCGCCATGCTCACGAGGCCTTGCCCGCCGCGTAGAGCGCGGCGCTGCCCTTGGGCCTCACCTCGTCGAAGCCGTGGCCGGTGGTGCGAAAGCTCACCAGCTCGGCGATGTTGGTGACATGATCGCCGGCCCGCTCGATGTTCTTGGCCATGAACAGAAGATGCGTGCAGGCCGTGATGGTGCGCGGGTCCTCCATCATGTAGGTCAGCAGCTCGCGGAACAGGCCGGTATAGACCTGGTCGATCTCCTCGTCGCGCTGCCAGACATCGTGCGCCTTGGCGACGTCGCCGTGCGCAAAGGCGTCGAGCACGTCCTTGAGCGCAGTGCGCACCAGGCGGCCCAGACGCTCGATACCGGTCACGGCCGCCGGCGGGGAGGTCACGCCAGCCAGCACGATGGTCCGCTTGGCGGTGTTCTTGGCATAGTCGGCAATGCGCTCCAGCGCCGCCGCGATCTTGATCGACGACAGGATCATCCTGAGATCGATCGCCATCGGCTGGCGCAACGCCAGCAGCCGGACCGTCTGCTCCTGCACCGCGTTGTCCAGCGCATCGACACGCGGGTCGGCGGCGATCACTTGCTCGGCGATCTCCGAATCGCCTGAACGCAGGGCGATCAGGCACTGCGCGAGCTGGTTCTCGGCAAGCCCGCCCATCTCGCTGATGGTGGCGCTCAGCCGCTCCAGCTCCTCGTCGAAACGCCTCAGCGTATGTTCCGCCATTTCGCTCTCCGTCGTCAGCCGAAGCGGCCGGTAATGTAGGCCTGGGTCCGGCTGTCCCTGGGGGTCGTGAACATGGTCTCGGTGGCGCCGAACTCGATCAGCTCGCCGAGATACATGAAGGCGGTGAAGTCCGAGACGCGCGCCGCCTGTTGCATATTGTGGGTGACGATGACGATCGTGTAGTCGTTCTTCAGCTCGTCGATCAGCTCCTCGATCTTGGCGGTCGAGATCGGATCGAGCGCCGAGCACGGCTCGTCGAACAGGATGACCTCGGGCTTCACCGCGACTGTCCGCGCGATGCAGAGCCGCTGCTGCTGGCCGCCCGACAGGCTTTGGCCGTTGGCGCCGAGCTTGTCCTTGACCTCGTCCCACAAGGCGGCGCGGCGTAGCGCCTGCTCGACCCGCTGGTCGAGCTCGGCGCGCGGCAGGGTCTCGTAGAGCCGGACGCCGAAGGCGATGTTCTCGTAGATCGACATGGGAAACGGCGTCGGCTTCTGGAACACCATGCCGATGCGGGCGCGCAGCAAGTTGATGTCGAGGTCCGCCCGCAGCAGGTTGTCACCGTCGAACAGCACTTCGCCGGTGGCGCGCTGGCCGGGATAGAGGTCGTACATGCGGTTCAGCACCCGCAGCAACGTCGACTTGCCGCAGCCCGACGGGCCGATGATCGCCGTCACCTTGTTGGCATAGAGCGCCAAGCTCACGTCTTTCAGCGCGCGGCTGTCGCCGTAGAAGAACTCGAGGTGCTGGACCGACACTCTTTCGACAAGGTCGGGCGCCGCCGCCTTGGCGGAGGGAGTGACGGCGGTGGTCATGGCAAGGCCGCGGCCGTTGGTCGAAGCGACGTTCATGACGACTTCCTCGCGGCTGTGAGGGATCGGGCGATGATGCTGAGCGCCAGCACGGCGACGGTGATCAGGAGCGCACCGGTCCAGGCGAGCTTCTGCCACTCGGCATAGGGGGATAGCGCGAACTGGAAGATGACCACCGGCAGGCTGGGCATCGGCGCATTCATGTCGGCGCTGAAGAACTGGTTGTTGAGCGCAGTGAACAGGAGCGGCGCGGTCTCGCCGCTGATGCGGGCGACGGCGAGCAGGATGCCGGTGACGATGCCGGCGCGGGCGGCGCGGTAGGCGATGCGGATGATCATCAAGGCCCGCGGCAAGCCGATCGAGGCCGCCGCTTCGCGCAGCGTGTCGGGCACCAGGGTCAGCATGTCCTCGGTGGTGCGCACCACCACGGGGATCACGATCACCGCCAGCGCCACGGCGCCGGCCCAGCCCGAGAAATGGCCCATCGGCGCCACCATGATCGCATAGACGAACAGGCCGATCACGATCGAGGGCGCACTCAGCAGGATGTCGTTGATGAAGCGCACCACACTCGACAGCCTGGCATAGCGACCATACTCGGCGAGATAAGTGCCGGCCAGGATGCCGATCGGCGTGCCGATCAGGATCGCCAGCACCGTCATCATCAGGCTGCCGACGATGGCGTTGAGCAGGCCGCCCGCCGCGCCGGGCGGCGGGGTCATCTCGGTGAATACCGACAGCGTCAGGCCGCCGATACCCTTGTAGAGGAGGACACCCAGGATCAGCACCAGCCAGCCCAAACCGAACGCGGTGGCGAGCATCGCCAACGCCTTGGCGATGCGATTGCGCCGTCGCCGGCCGGCATAGAGCGGATTGCGGTGGGCGGCATCAGTCGTCTTTGCCATGGTCAACCGGCCTTCCGCTCGATGCGGATCAACAGGTAGCGCGCAATCGCCAGCACCACAAAGGTAATGAAGAACAGGATCAAACCCAGCGCCACCAGCGACGACGTATAGAGATCACCGACCGCCTCGGTGAACTCGTTGGCGATCGAGGCCGAGATGGTCGTGCCCGGCGCCAGCAGCGAAGCCGATACGTGGTGGGCGTTGCCGATCACGAAGGTGACCGCCATGGTCTCGCCGAGCGCGCGGCCCAGCCCCAGCATGAACCCGCCGATCACGCCCACCCGCGTGTAGGGCAGCACGACATGGCGGAACACCTCCCAGGTCGTGCAGCCGACGCCATAGGCCGCCTCCTTCAGCACCGCCGGCACCGCCTCGAACACATCGCGCGAGATCGAGGTCACGAAGGGCAGCACCATGATCGCGAGGATGAGACCCGCGGTCAGCAAGCCGATGCCGTAGGGTGGGCCGGAGAACAGACTCGACAGCACCGGCACATCTTCAAGAGC
>VGCQ01000053.1 GCA_016870055.1 Alphaproteobacteria bacterium
GACCAACGGCTACACCGGCGATCTGACGCCGCGGCTGAAGCGGCGCGTCGTGCCGGTGGCGAGCCACATCATCGCCACCGAGGAGCTGCCCGAGCACGCCAGCAAGCTCATTCCCGAGCTGCGCTCGATCGCCGACACCAAGCGCGTGCTGACCTACTATCGGCCGTCGCCCGACGGCAAGCACCTGATCTTCGGCGGCCGCGCCCGCTTCACCGCGGCGCCGCCCGAGGTCAGCGCACCGGTGCTGTACCGCTACATGATCGACCGCTTCCCGCAGCTCGCCGGCATCCGCATCACCCACGTGTGGACCGGCAACGTCGCCTTCGCGCTCGACTACATGCCGCACATGGGCACCGACCAGGGCCTGCACTACCTGCTCGCCTGCAACGGCAACGGGGTCGCCATGATGACCTATCTCGGCACGCAGACCGCCAAGAAGATCGCCGGCGGCCGCAACGTGCCGGTCAATCCGCTGGACGGCCGCGACTTCCCCGAGCACGCGCTGTACAACGGCGATCCCTGGTTCCTGCCCATGATCGGCGCCTGGTATCGCACGCGCGATTGGATCGACCGCAAGTTCGCCGCCTGAGGAAGACATCGATGTCCGTGCTGCTGATCGACACGCCGCTGCCCGGCGTGCGCCGCCTCACCCTCAATCGGCCGGAGAAGCGCAATGCGCTGAACAACGAGCTGCGCTCAGCGATCTTCCGCACCCTCGAAGCCCATGACGGCGAGGCCGAGGTCAAGGTCACGGTGATCCGCGGCGCCGGCCCCGCCTTCTGCTCGGGCTACGACCTCGCGGCCGATAATCGCAAGGGCCAGCCCTACCATTCGGCCGGCGGGCTGGGCCAATGGTCGCGCCATGTCGTCGAAGGCTGGTTCGGCGTCTGGGATCTCGCCAAGCCGGTGATCGCCCAGGTGCATGGCTACTGCCTGGCCGGCGGCACCGAGCTCGCGACCGCCTGCGATCTGGTCTACGTCGCCGACGATGCCCAGATCGGCTACCCGCCGGTGCGGCTGATGAGCCCGCCCGACATGCAGTTCCATCCCTGGCTGATGGGCATGCGGCAGGCGATGGAATCGATGCTGACCGGCGATGCCCTGTCGGGCCGCGACGCAGCCGCCAAAGGCTGGGCGACGCGGTCCTATCCTGCGGCCGACCTGGAGCGCGAGGTGCTGGCGGTGGCCGAGCGCGTCGCCAAGCTGCCGACCGAGCTTGCCCAGATCAACAAGCGCTCGGTGCATCGCGCCATGGAGATCGCCGGCCTGCGCGCCGCGATCCGCGCCGGCACCGAGATTCAGGCGCTGGCCTTTCAGACCGAGGCGAGCAAGGAGTACATGGGCCGCTTCCGCCGCGACGGCGAAAGCGTGTCGCGCCTGCTCAGCGAGCGCGACACCACGTTCGGCGACTATCGCGAACGCGGCCGCGGGCGCGAACGCGGCCGCGGGCGCGACCGTGGCTGAGCTGCCCGTCACCCTGGCGGATGTCAGGGCCGCCGCCCAGCGCATCGGCGAGGCCGTCGTCCGCACGCCTTGCCTGCGCAGCGAGACCCTGTCGCGCATCGCCAAGGCCGACATCTGGGTCAAGTTCGAGAACCTGCAGTTCACCGCATCGTTCAAGGAACGCGGCGCGCTGAACACGCTCCTGCAACTGTCGGCCGAAGAGAAGAAGCGCGGCGTGATCGCCATGTCGGCCGGCAACCACGCGCAGGGCGTAGCCTACCATGCCGGCCGTCTCGGCATCCCGGCAACCATCGTCATGCCCTCCTTCACGCCCAACACCAAGGTCGAGCACACCAAGGGGCACGGCGCGCGCATCATCCTGCACGGCGACACGCTGGCCGAGGCGGGCCGCGAGGCGCATCGCCTGGCCGACGCCGAACGGCTGGTGTTCGTCCATCCTTACGACGATCCGCGCATCATCGCGGGCCAGGGCACGGCGGCGCTGGAGATGCTGCAGGACGCGCCGCTGATCGACACGCTGGTGATCCCGGTCGGCGGCGGCGGGCTGATCTCGGGCTGCGCCGTGGCGGCCAAGGGGTTGAAGCCCGAGCTGAAGGTGATCGGCGTCGAGACCGCGAGCTATTCGGCGATGCGCCAGATCCTGGCCGGCGAGCCGGTGGCGACGGGCGGCGACACCATCGCCGAGGGCATCGCCGTCACCGACATCGGCAAGCTGCCGCTCACCATCGCCCGCGCCCTGCTCGACCGCGTCGTCGCGGTCGACGAGGTGATGATCGAACGGGCGATCGCGCTGCTGCTCGAGGTCGAGAAGACGGTGGCCGAAGGCGCGGGCGCGGCCGGCCTCGCCGCAATGCTCGCCCATCCGCAGCTGTTCGCCGGCCGGCACGTCGGCATCGTGTTGAGCGGCGGCAACATCGACACCCGCCTGCTCGCCTCGGTGCTGCTGCGCGGCCTGGTGCGCGACGGCCGCATCGTGCGCCTGCGGCTGATGATCGGCGACCTGCCGGGCCAGCTCGCCCGCGTCGCCGGCCTGATCGGCAAGGCAGGCGGCAACATCGTCGACGTCCAGCACCAGCGCCTGTTCGGCGCGGTGGTCGCCAAGCGCACCGAGCTCGACGTCACGGTCGAGACGCGCGGCCGCGCCCATGTCCGCGAGCTGGTGGCGGCGCTGGAAGCCGACGGCTTCAAGGTCCGGGTGCTGGAGGGCGCGGAGGCGTGAAACGCATCGCTACGCTGCTGCTGGCCTCGGCGCTCGCAGGCCCGGCCCACAGCCAGGCCGTGAACGCGCCGGCCACGAGTTTCCTGGACTGCGGTGTCCTGAAAGCGGCGAGCGCGCGAACCTCCGCGGCGAGCGTCCAGTGGACCATCGCCGGGCCCTCGGGCAAGACCACAGAGACCGGCATCCTGCGCAACGGGCCGCGTTTCGAATGCATTGCCGGCGCCGTGCTGGTCGTGGAGTTCACCTCGACGGCCGGCCATTCGTTCTTCGAGGCTTATTTCCCGGACGGCACCAACATCGGCTACGGCCGCCAGCAGATCGACCGCCGGGGCGGCCGCTTCGTCCTTCCCGTTCAGGCCAAGGCCCGGATCGCGGCAGCCTACCGGACGGCGCTCGACTATCACTGCCGCCTCGAGATGCCGGCCGACCCGATCCCGCCGGCGGCTCGGGCGGACTGTATCTCGTAGGACCGAGAAGCATGCCTACAGCGTGCGCTTGAGATCAGTCCTCGCGAGGTCGTTGCCTTTGAACAGCAACGGCCAGTCAAGCACTTTTGCCAGCGCGTAGGCGCAGCAATCGCCGAAGTTCAGCGCGGCGGCATGTCGGCCCTTGCCGTAACGTCGATAGGCATCGCGAGCGCCTTCGATGTGGGTTGCGTCGAAGGCGACGACGACCAGGCCCAACGATTCCAAGAGTCGGTCGAGATCATGGCATCCCGCCCTGCCTTGTCGGCTCTCTGCCACCATCGAGGCTTCAAAGAAGTTCGGCGCCGCGATCCGTGGACCGTCAGCGGCCAATATCATCGCGGCGAACTCTGCTTTCTCAGGCTCGTTCAGAAGAATTGCGATGAGTGCCGAGCTGTCGACGACGATCAATCGAACATGCCCTTGTCATTGTAGCCGAGAATCTCCTCCACGCTCTTGTCGCTCAAGGGCGGCCGGGAATTGAAGCGCCGCACGATGGCATCTACTTCCTTGAGGCGGCGCTCGCGATTCGTCTTGGCCTCGAGTTCCTTGAGCTTGCCGTCGGCCAGCTCGATCACGGTCGCCGTCATGCTCTTGCCGAGCAGCTTGGAAACGCGGCGCAGCTTGCGCTCAGCCTCGACGCTCTTGATGCTGACACCCATGGCATCCACCGAATTCTAGAATGTCGCAGTTTATTCTAGAAAGCGACCTCTTACAACGCACACCCGATGCCTCTATAGACCCCGCCATGTCCGCCAGCGCCCGATACGTGCCGTCGCCCACGCCCGATCTCGCCCGCATCGCGCGCGCCCTGATCTCGGTGTCCGACAAGACCGGCCTGATCGAGCTGGGCCGGGCTCTGGCCGCGCACGGGGTCGAAATCCTGTCGACCGGCGGCTCGGCCAAGGCGCTGCGCGACGCCGGCCTCGCGGTGATCGAGGTGAGCGACCACACCGGCTTTCCCGAGATCATGGACGGCCGGGTGAAGACCCTGCAGCCCGCCATCCATGGCGGCATCCTGGCGCGGCGCACCGACGCGGGACACCAGAAGGCGATGGCCGATCACAAGATCGCCGGCATCGATCTGGTGGTGGTGAACCTCTATCCCTTCGAGGCCACGGTGGCGCGCGGCGCCGACTTCGCGACGTGCGTGGAGAACATCGACATCGGCGGCCCGGCGCTGATCCGCGCCTCGGCCAAGAACCACGACTTCGTGACGGTGGTGGTCGATCCCGCCGACTACGCCGCGGTGATCGCCGAGATGAAGCCGCAGCAGGGCGCCACGACCTTGGCGCTGCGCCGCACGCTGGCGGCCAAGGCCTATGCCCGCACCGCGTCGTATGACGCCGCGATCGCGAGCTGGTTCGCCAAGCAACGAGGCAAGCCCTTCCCCGAGCGGCTGACCGTCACCGCCGAGCGCGTGCAGACGCTGCGCTACGGCGAGAACCCGCATCAGCAGGCGGCGTTTTACTCCGACGGCAGCCGGCGCCCAGGCGTCGCAACGGCGCGCATGGTCCAGGGCAAGGAGCTTTCCTACAACAACATCGGCGACACCGAGGCGGCCTACGAATGCGTCGCGGAGTTCGCCGAGCCGGCGGTGGTGGTGATCAAGCACGCCAATCCCTGCGGCGTAGCGATCGCCAAGGACCAGTACGACGCCTATCTCAAGGCCTATGCCTGCGATCCGGTGTCGATCTTCGGCGGCATCGTCGCCGTCAACACCAAGCTGGAAGCGCGCACCGCCGAGGCGCTGTCGAAACTCTTCCTCGAAGTGGTGATCGCGCCCGACGCCACGGACGAGGCGCTGGCGATCCTCGCCAAGAAGAAGGCCGTGCGCGTGCTGCTCGCTGGTAGCCTGCCCGATCCGCGCTCGCCCGGCATGATCATGAAGAGCGTGGCCGGCGGCTATCTGCTGCAGACGCGCGACAACGGCCATGTCGCCAGGAGCGACCTCGAGGTCGTGACCAAGCGATCCCCCACCGCGAAAGAACTCGACGATCTGTTGTTCGCCTTCACGGTTGCCAAGCATGTGAAGTCGAACGCCATCGTCTACGCCAAGGACGGCGCCACGGTGGGCGTCGGCGCCGGCCAGATGAACCGCCGCGATTCCTCGCGCATCGCCGCCATCCGCGCCGCCGAAGCCGGCGAGACGGCCAAGCTCGCGCAAAGCCCGGCGGTCGGCAGCGTCGTCGCCTCCGACGCCTTCTTCCCCTTCGCCGACGGCCTTTTAGCCGCCGCCGAGGCCGGCGCCACCGCCGTGATCCAGCCCGGCGGCTCGATGCGCGATCAAGAGGTGATCGACGCCGCCGACGCCCAGGGGCTCGCCATGGTGTTCACCGGGATACGGCACTTCCGGCATTGAGACCTGCCGAAGGCCGCGCTGCCGGTTGGCCAAGACCGTCGCCTGCGGATCGGCAAAGACGATCGGAGAGAGTCCGATTCTGTCGCATCGTGTCCCACCCTGAGTCAGCTCGGCCTCCTTCGATCGTTGGATCGAAGGAGGCGTTGCGGAGGGACAGCAGCCGTCGACGGTCAGCGCTCGGCCGGCAGCTCGATGCCGTCGACGGTGAAGGACGGAGCAGCCTGGCGGCTGCCGTGGCTGTCTAGGCCGTTCAGGCTGATGCCGTTGGGGGGCACAAACGGACCGAGGGCCTGCGCCGGGGCGGCGATGGCGGTGGCGATCAGGGCGGCGGTGGCGGTGGCGAGGATGGTCTTGAACATTGTCGGTCTCCCTTGAGGTGTGCGGCCCGGCGCGACGCCGTCCGTCGATGGGAGCACTGTGAGCCCGCTCGGTTGCCGTTTGATTGCGTCAAGCGGCGATTTGGTCTCGTCGGTTGCGCGAGGGCGGGCCGCCATTCGTCGATGGCGGCACCGCAGGCGCTCGACCTGCCGGTCTTCCCGATCGAGGACCGCGGGCACGAGATGCTCTTGAAGGGCTGGGCCCTGGCTGGCTTGGTCAACCGCTGACAGAATGCCGCCGATGGACCTCGTCGCGCCCACGCTCGATCGTCTGCCGGCCTACGCCGACGCGCTCGCCCGCGGTTTCTTCGCCGACAACCACCGGCGCGAAGCCTCGGCGCGCGAGGAGTTGGCCGAGATCGCGGCCGACCCGGCGGCCTTCGTCGCCTCGCTCGACGATCCGGCCGCCGTCGGCCCGCCGATGATCCTGCCCGACGGCTCGCGGGCGCCGCGCCTGCCCAGCCGCCGACTGTGGATGTGGGACGGCGAGGGTTTCGGTGGCCAGGTCACGCTGCGCTGGCAGGCCGGCACGGCAGCGTTGCCCGACTACTGCCCGGGCCATGTCGGCTACGCCGTCGTCGCCTGGAGGTACGGCCAGGGCCTTGCCACCCGCGCGCGCGCCCTCGCCTTGCCCGAGATGCGCGCTCTCGGCCTGCCGCATATCGAGCTGATCACCGCGTTCGACAACCTCGCCTCGCAGAAGGTCATCCTGGCCAACGGCGGCACACTGGTCGAACGCTTCCGGGCCGGCCCGGCCTACGGCCATCGCGAGGGCTTACGCTTTCGGATCGCTCTGTAGCGGCCGGTCGCCGCCATCGCCGGTCGCGACGCCGACCCTGAAAGCGCCGGGCAGGATCGACACCTCGAGCGGCAGGCGGCCCACCGTCTCGCCGTCGAGATCGACCAGGGTAGGCATGGCCGCGTCGAAGCGGAACGACGTTCCCCTGGTCATGCGCACCTTGGGATGCCGGGCGTGCGCGCCGCTGTAGAGCTTGGGCATCACCGACATGAGCGCGCCGAGCCGCGACAGGTCGCCCATCTCGATCAAGTCGAGCACGCCGTCGTCGAAGCGCGCGCCGGGCAGGAGCTTCATGCCGCCGCCGCCATTCTCGGTGTTGCCGATCATGGCGGTGAACAGCCGGCGCGTGCCGTGCGCCCGGCCGTCGATCGCGACCGCGACATCGCGATGGCGGTAGCCCAGGATCACCGGCGGCGCCATCAGCAGATAGGCGATCTCGCCCAGCTTCTTCAGCCAGCGCGAGCGCGAGGTGCGGTAGCTGACATCGGCCGCCGCGCCGAAGGTCACGATGAGATAGCCGAAGCGCTCGGCCGGCCGGCCGTCGAGGCCGAGACAGCGCACGCGCAACAGATCGATCGCGCGGCTGTGCGGGCTCGCCGCGGCGTCGAAGGCAAGACCGGGCGCCGCGAGATGGCCGAGCGCGCGGCAAAGCTCGTTGGCCGTGCCGCCAGGGATCGGGCAGAGCACGGCGTCGGCCGCGAGCAGTCGGCCCGACGGATCGAGCAGGCCGTTCAGCGTCTCGTTCACCGTGCCGTCGCCGCCCACCGCCACGAACCGCCGGGCGCCGCGGCCGAGCGCCTGGCGGGCCAGCTCGGTGGCGTGGCCGGGCGCTTGGGTGAACAACGGCTCGAAGGCGCCCAGCCGCCGCTGCAGCTCGGCCTGGATCGCCGGCCAACGCGTCCGTGCCCGGCCCTTGCGGGCGGCGGGATTGACGATCACGGCAACGGTCATGGCCTCTCCTATGCTGACAGAAACTGGCAGCAGATCATGGTAGAAAGGTAGCGTGTCGCGTGCCCAACGTCTCCTCGACCTGATCCAGGTGCTGCGCCGCCATCGCCATCCGGTGAGCGGCGCCACGCTCGCCGAGGCGACCGGCGTATCGCTGCGCACGCTCTATCGCGACATCGAGGCACTGAAGGCGCAAGGCGCCCACATCGACGGCGAGGCGGGCGTGGGCTTCGTGCTGCGGCCGGGCTTCATGCTGCCGCCCTTGATGTTCAGCGAGGAGGAGATCGAGGCGCTGGTGCTCGGCTCGCGCTGGGTGCATCAGCGCGCCGACCGGGCGCTGGCTGACGCGGCGGCCAATGTGTTGGCCAAGATCGGCGCCGTGTTGCCCAAGGATCTGCGCGAGACGCTGGACGAATCCGGCCTGCTGATCGGGCCGGGCGATCCGATCGCGGCAGGCGACGCGCAACTGCCCAAGATCCGCCAGGCCATCCGCACCGAGCGCAAGCTCGGCCTCGCCTACCGCGACACCAGCGGCGCCGCCAGCAAGCGCACGATCTGGCCGTTCGCGCTCGCCTTCTTCGAGAAGGTGCGGGTGGTCGTGGCGTGGTGCGAGCTACGCCAGGACTACCGCCACTTCCGCACCGACCGCATCGTCGTGCTCTCGCTCACCGAACAGCGCTATCCGCGCCGCCGCCAGGCCGTGCTCAAGGAATGGCGCGAGCGCGAGGCGACCAAGGAAGCGTGACTGCTGCCAGTATCTGACAGTTGCCGCGCCTAGGGTGTCCTCATCGGAATCGAGGAGAACACCATGAGCAAGAACTGGCTGGCCGTCGCCTCCGCCGAGCATGTCGAGATCGGCCGGCACGGCGGCTTCATGCAAGTGAGCCACGGCAAGGCGACGCCGCTGCGCCGCATCCAGCCGGGCGACCGGATCGTCTACTACTCGCCCAACCGCACCTACTCGGCGAGCCATGCGCGGCGCGGCGACGACCGGCTGCAAGCCTTCACCGCCATCGGCACGGTGAAGCCGGGCAAGCCCTACCAGGCCGACATGGGTTTCGGCTTTCGGCCGTTCCGCCGCGACGTCGACTGGCACGACGCCGAGGCCATGCCGCTCGCGCTCCTCCAGGCGCGGCTTGCCTTCACGCAAGAGCCGAACTGGGGCTACCGGCTGCGCCAGGGGCTGATCGAGATCACCGAGGCCGACATGACGCTGATCGCCGAGGCGATGTTCACAGCCGTGGCAACACCTCGTCGGCAAGCAGCCTGAAAGTGTCGCGGCTGAGCGGGGCGGCCATCAGATAGTTGAGGCCGATCTCCGCGCGCAGGCGGGCGAGCTCAGCGACCACCGAGGCGGGCGTGCCGTGCAGGATGACATGATCGACATAGTGGCCGACGGGATCGCCGCCGATATAGACGCGCGGCAGGCTCTTGCGATGGGCGTGCTGCGGGCCGGCGTAGGAATCGACCAGCCACTGCGCGCTGCGCTCGGCCACGGCGCGCGCCTCGGCGGCGGTCGGCGCGAGCGCGAGCAGCCGCGCCATGGGGATGTCGCGGCCGGCATCGGAGAAGCCCGCCTGGGCGAGCTTGTCGGCGTAGCGGCGCCGCTTGCCGCCCAGCTCGGCGGTGGTCGAGTGCGGATCCATCAGGATGGAAAAGCCGCGGCTCGCCGCCCAGTCGATCGCCGATTCGGAGGTCGCCGCCATCCAGGTTGGCGGATGCGGCGCCTGCAAGGGCTTGGGCAGCACCTCGACGCCGTCGAAGGAGAAATGCCGGCCTCGATAGGTCAGGCGCTCCTGTGTCCAAGCCTGCAGGACGATCTCGACGGCCTCGCGAAACCGTTCGGCGCTTTCCTCCATGGGCACGCCGAAGGCGTCGAACTCGGAGGCGGCGAAGCCGCGCCCGGCGCCCCAGTTGACCCGGCCGCCCGACAGCATGTCGAGCAATGCCACCTCCTCGGCCAAGCGCAGCGGGTGGTAAAGGGCGGCGAGCGACACCGCCGTGCCGATGCGCAGCCGCGTGGTGCGCGCGGCGGCCAGCGTGCCCAGCATGTGCACCGAGGGGCAGACGCTGTAGGTCGTGAAATGGTGCTCGGCCAGCCACACCGCGTCGAAGCCGCCGCGGTCCATGATCGCGATGCGCTCCAGGGCGCGATCGTAGACCTCGGGCAACGAGCCGCGCCGGCCGGGCCAACTGAAGAACTGCAGCACGCCGACTTTCATGAGCTTTCCGGCCTCTCCCCGTCTTTGCGAGTAGACCACGGGCTGCGAGCGGCGCGCCATCGGCGAAAACGGGCATTCACTCAGCGCCTGCCGCTACCGCCGGCGCAATTGACAGTGAACCGCAGTGCAACCACATGTGTCGGGCGCGATGCCGATTCCGCGAGGGAGTTGCTTTTGTCCATTCGTCGCCTCGCTCTCCTCATCACCGCCCTTCTCGCGATGGCATCGCCGGCCTCGGCTCAGGGCGGCCCGCCGGCCATGCCGGTTACCGTCGCGCCACCGATGGCCAAGCGGGTGACTCAGTGGGACGAGTTCTCGGGACGGTTCGAGGCGGTCGCCTCGGTCGAGGTGCGCGCCCGCGTCTCGGGCTTCATCGACAAGCTGCATTTCCGCGACGGCCAGCTCGTCAATGTCGGCGATCTGCTGTTCTCGATCGACAAGCGGCCCTACGAGATCGCGCTGGAAAGCGCCCAGGCCGAGGTGGCGCGCAACAAGGCGCAAGTCGAATTGGCCGAGCTGCAGGTCGAGCGCGGCGCCTCGCTGATCAAGTCGCGGACCATCACCGATGCCGAGTACGACCAGCGCAAGGCCAACCTCAACGTGGCGCGCGCCCAGCTCAAGGCGGCCGAGGCCGCCGTGCGCGGCGCCGAGCTCAATCTCGACTGGACCGACGTGCGCGCCCCGCTGGCCGGCCGCATCTCCGACCGCAAGGTCGATGCCGGCAACCTGATCCAGGGCGGCCAGCAGGGCGCCACCATGCTCGCCACCATCGTCACGCTCGATCCGATCCGCTTCGTGTTCGACGTCTCCGAATCCGACTACCTGCGCTACACCCGCCTGTACCTTTCGGGCGCCATGGCCTCGTCGCGCGATTCGCTGAGCCCGGTGCGCATTCGCCTGGCCGACGAGGCGGAATGGACGCGGCCCGGCAAGGTCGACTTCGTCGACAACAGCCTCAGCCCGCGGTCGGGCACCATGCGGACCCGCGCCGTGGTCGAGAACAAGGATCAGCTCCTGACGCCCGGCGTGTTCGGCCGCGTGCAGTTGTTCGGCGGCGAGTACGACGCACTGTTGGTGCCCGATTCGGCGATCGTGTCGGATCAGGCGCGCAAGATCGTGTTCACGGTCGGCGAGAACAATGTCGTGCAGGCCAAGCCGGTGACGCTCGGCCCGCTGATCGACGGGCTGCGCGTGGTGCGTGATGGCCTACTGCCGACCGACAATGTCGTGCTGGACGGGCTTGCCAATCCGATGGTGCGGCCGGGCGCCAAGGTCGTGCCGCAGAAGGGCCAGATAAAGACCGCCGACGCCAAGGCCGGCTGACGGCGATCCGGCGTATGCGTTTCTCCCACTTCTTCATCGAGCGGCCGATCTTCGCTTCGGTCCTGTCGATCATCATCCTGATCGTGGGCGGCATCGCCCAGCGCAACCTGCCGGTCGCCGAGTATCCCGAGATCGCGCCGCCCACGGTGAGCGTCACCGCGAGCTATCCCGGCGCCTCGGCCGAGGTGATCGCCGAGACCGTGGCGACGCCGCTCGAGCTCGAGATCAACGGCGTCGACGGCATGCTCGACATCACCTCGCAGGCGACCAGCGACGGACAATTGACGATCGAGGTGGTGTTCAAGCCCGGCGTCAATATCGACCAGGCCCAGGTCAACGTGCAGAACCGCGTCGCCATCGCCATGCCGCGGCTGCCGCTGGACGTGCAGCGGCTGGGCGTGGTGGTGCGCAAGGCCTCGCCCGACCTGATGATGGTCGTGCACATGACGTCGCCCGACGGCAGCCGCGACCAGCAATACATCTCCAACTACGCCTCGCTCTACGTCAGGGACGTGCTGGGCCGCATCGACGGCGTGGGCAACGTCTTCGTGTTCGGTGCGCGCGATTTTTCGATGCGCGTCTGGCTCGACCCGGCGCGGGTGGCGGCGAGAAACCTGACGCCGAGCGAAGTCATGGCGGCGATGCGCGCCGCCAACCTGCAGGTCGCGGCCGGCGCCATCAACCAGGCACCGGCGGTGTCGCCCGGTGGCTTCACGCTTTCGGTACAGACCCTGGGGCGGCTGAAGAAATCCTTTCCGGCCGGCCTCGACTATTCGGTGGTCTACAACCCGACCGACTTCATCCAGGCCTCGGTCGATGCCGTCGTGCGCACTCTGTTCGAGGCGCTGGTCCTGGTCGTGATCGTGGTCATCGTGTTCCTGCAGACCTGGCGGGCGGCGATCATTCCGCTGATCGCCATCCCGGTGTCGCTGATCGGCTCGTTCGCGGTGATGGCCGCAGTCGGCGTGTCGTTCAACACGCTGTCGCTGTTCGGCCTGGTGCTGGCGATCGGCATCGTGGTCGACGACGCCATCGTCGTGGTCGAGAACGTCGAGCGCTACCTCGCCCAGGGCATGTCGCCCAAGGAGGCGGCGCACAAGACCATGGACGAGGTCGGTGGCGCCCTGATCGCCATCTCGCTGGTGCTGATCGCGGTGTTCGTGCCGACCGCCTTCATCACCGGCCTGCAGGGTTCGTTCTACAAGCAGTTCGCCATCACCATCGCGGCCTCGACGGCGATCTCGGCCATCGTATCGCTGACGCTGTCGCCGGCGCTCGCCGCCCTGCTGCTCAAGACACATGCTCTGTCGGAAGCGGAAAAGACCAAGCCCGGCTTGGTCGAGCGGCTGGCCTGGCCGATCACCTGGTTCTTTCGGCTGTTCAACCGCGGCTTCGAATGGCTGGCCGATTTCTACGGCCGCGCCACCGCCCGGCTGATCCGTCTGTCGACCGTCGTGTTGGCGATCTATGGCGGCTTGCTCGGGCTCACCGGCTACCGCCTGGCCGTGACACCGACCGGCCTGATCCCGCAGCTCGACCGCTCCTACCTGATCGTCGCCATGCAACTGCCGGCCGGAGCGACGCTCGAGCGCACCGACCGGCTGATCCGCCAGGCGTCGGACCTGATCACGGCGACGGCCGGCGTCGAGCATGCCGTGGCGTTCGTCGGCTTCGACGGCGCCACCTTCACCAACGCGCCCAACACCGGCGTCATCTTCGTCACCCTGAAGCCGTTCGAGGAGCGGCGCGATCGGCCAACCGACGCGATCCTGGCCGAGCTGCGCGGCAAGATGTTCTCGTTGCGCGAGGCCTTCGTGTTCGTGATCGAGCCGCCCTCGGTGCCGGGCATCGGCACCGGCGGCGGGCTGAAGGGCTACGTCCAGGACCGCGCGGCGCGCGGCCTGCCGGCGCTCGAAGGGGCGGCCTGGGCGCTGGCCGGCGCGGCCGGCCAGACGCCCGGGCTCACCCAGGCCTTCACACTGTTCAACACGCGCACGCCGCAGATCTGGGCCGAGATCGACCGCACCAAGGCCGAGCAGCTCGGCGTGCCGATCGGCCGCGTGTTCGAGGCGCTGTCGATCTACATGGGCTCGGCCTACGTCAACGATTTCAATATCCTGGGCCGCACCTATCGCGTGACGGCGCAGGCCGACGATCCCTATCGGCTGACCGTGCGCGACGTGGCCAACCTCAAGACCCGCAGCACCAGCGGCGAGATGGTGCCGCTGGGCTCGGTCGCCACCTTCTCCGACACGACCGGACCCTATCGTGTGGCGCGCTACAATCTCTATCCGGCGGCCGAGGTCCATGTTTCCTTGCAGCCCGGCTTCTCGTCCGGCCAGGGCATCGCCGCCATGGAGAAGCTCGCCGGCGACACCGCGATCCTGGCCTTCGGGCTGGCCGTGGTGTTCGTGTTCCTGCTGCTGGCGGCGCTCTACGAGAGCTGGCTGTTGCCGCTCGCCGTCATCCTGATCGTGCCGATGTGCGTGCTGGCGGCGATGGTCGGCGTCAGCTTGCGCGGGCTGGACCGCAACATCCTGGTCGAGATCGGCCTGGTCGTGCTGGTCGGTCTTGCCGCCAAGAACGCCATCCTGATCGTGGAGTTCGCCAAGCAGGCGCACGAGGCCGGCATGAACCGCTTCGACGCCGCGGTCAGTGCCGCCAAGACGCGGCTGCGGCCCATCCTCATGACCTCGCTCGCCTTCATCCTGGGCGTGGTGCCGCTGGTGGTGAGCTTCGGCGCCGGCGCCGAGATGCGCCAGTCGCTGGGCACCGCGGTGTTCTTCGGCATGTTGGGCGTCACCGTGTTCGGCCTGATCTTCACGCCGGTATTCTACGTCGTCTGCACCGGCCTCTCGGAGTTGCGCTTCCGCTGGCGCAAGCCGGAGATGCCGGCGGCCTCGAAGTGAGGTCGCGCGGCTCTGCGGGGCGAGGCTTCAGGGTCGCAGGACCCGGTGCAGGTCGAGCACCGGCGGCGCTTGGCCGAGCTGCGACAGGAGCGTGTGGATCTGGGCGCGGTGATGGGTCTGATGATTGAAGAAGTGCGGCACGATCACCGCGGCGGGATCGACCGACGCCACGCCGGCATTGTTGACGTAGCTCAGCGAGCGGTCGAGGAAGCCGTCCGGCAAGGCCGCGAAGAACCGCTCGATACGCCCATCCATCTCGGCGCGCGCCGCGCATAGTTCGTCGAACGATTCGAACAGAATGGCGTCGAGGCCGGTCGACGGGTGCGAGCCGCCCGCGAACCGGGTCATCCAGATACGATCGCCCAGCAACAGGTGATTGAGCGTGCCGTGCACGCTCTTGAAGAAGGCACCGAGGTCGCGCCACCGATCCTGGTCGGAGAGGCGGGCGCAGGCCTCGTACAGGCGCTCGTTGGCCAGCCGGTTGTAGCGGGCATAGAGCGCCCAGTCGGTCGTCATCCGCCGACCTTAACGGGCGGCGGCGCCGAACAGGCGGACCAAATCGCGCATCGCGCCGGCAACCGCGGCGGCGCGCAAGCGGTGGGCCCGCACGACATAGGCCTGACGTTCGGTGGGGCTGGGGTAGGCGACGTTGAACATGGGTAACCTCTCTGGTTACCGCGCTATCTAATTGCCTCCTCTCTATTTAATAATACTCTATACAAGACGCATATTTATGAATATAATTCACTAATTGCGCAATGATCGACAATGCTGGCGAGATGGCGGCCTTCGTACGGGTCGTCGAGTCCAAGGGTTTCTCGGCTGCCGCGCCGGCCCTGGGGCTGACGCCGTCGGCGGTGAGCAAGCTCGTCACCCGCCTCGAGACACGGCTGGGCGTGCGCCTCTTACAGCGCACGACGCGTGCGCTGCACCTCACTCAAGAAGGCGAAGCGTTCTATGCCGCCGCACGCCGCATTGTTGGCGAGATCGCGGCCCTGGAGACCGAGATCGCCGGCCAGATCGGCACGCCGCAAGGCCTGCTGCGGATCACCACTTCGCTCGCCTTCGCCACCCACCAGCTCGCCCCGGTGCTGTCGGAGTTCATGGCCCGCCATCCTTTGGTGCAGATCGAATTGCTGCCGACCGATCGGGTGATCGACCTGGTCGAGGACGGCGTCGATGTCGCGATCCGCATCGGTCGGCTCGCCGACACCAGCTTCATGGCGCGCAAGATCGGCGAGGATAGGCGCTTGATCTGCGCCGCGCCGTCCTATCTCGCGCGCCACGGCACGCCGCGCCGCCCCGAGGATCTGGCGCGCCACACCTGCATCATGCTGCGCGAGCGCAGCTACCTCAATCGCTGGCCCTTCAAGGTCGACGGCCGGCTGGTCGAGATCGAGGTGGCCGGCCGAGTGGCGGTGAGCGAAGGCGAGATGCAGCTGCAGCTCGCCCTGGCCGGCGTCGGCATCGTGCGACTGACGCGGCTCACGCTCGCCCAGGCGGTGCGCGAGGGCGCCCTGGTGCCGCTGCTCGGCGAGCATGCGGCCGACGAGCCGGTCCCCATCCATGCCGTCTACCCGCACCGCCGGCATCTCGCGCCCAAGGTATCGGCCTTCGTCGGCTTCCTGATCGAGAAGTTCACGCCGCCGCCGTGGGAGATTTAGGCTAAAGCGGAACGAGATGAAGTGGAACCGCAAGCGGTTCCACTTCATCTCATTCGCGCGCAGCGGTGCTGCGTGTTGCAGCAGGCATTATGAGTTCAGCTGATTCCAGCTGAACTCATAATGTTCTAGGATCGGCACATCTGCGCCACGCGGAGCTGAGGAGGAGCCATGGATCGCGACACCGACCTTTTCGTGCAAGCCTTCTGGGTCAAGTGCCGCGACATCATCCGCCCGGAACTCGACCTCGTGGTCGACCGACTCAAGGGCCAAGGCCACGAGGCCAATGTCTCGACCCAGGAATACTCGCCGGTCGCCGACCGCCTGCCCGATATCGGGCCGGTGCTGACGCTCACCGTGCACCCCAACGGCACGCCGGAGGGCCGCACCCTGCAGTTCCACGGCGATGTCGCCTTGCGCAACCTCGAGGTCATCGGCTCGAGCGGCAAGGCGCGTCGCTACGAGCTCGCCCAGCTCGACACCGCGGCGGCCAAGCGCGAGATCGCCGCCTGGGTCGCTTCGAGCCTCGGCAGCCAATCCTGAACAACCACCGAGAGGAAACCATGCCTGACGCCATCGACGATTTGTTCCGCCGCTTCGGCAAAGCCTTCAACAAGGCCGATGTCGAGGAGATCGCGGCCTGCGTGACCGACGATTTCGAATGGCGCCTCAATGCCGGCGGCTCGCCCGGCGGCGCCGTGTTGAAGGGCAAGGAAGCGCTGCGCCACCATTTCGCCGACAAGAGCAAGGCGCATCGCGAAGCGCGCTACTCGGAGGCGCGCATCCATCGCGCCGGCGACAAGCTGTTCGGCACCTTCCGGGTCACCGGCATCGACCATGCCGGCCAGCCGTTCGACCGCTACGGTATCGACCTCTACGAGCTCAAGGACGGCAAGATCGCGCTCAAGGACAGCTACCTCAAAGCCGATTGATGACCAACGACACGGTGCTGTGGGCGGTCGACCGTCGCGGCGTGGCGACGGTCACGCTGAACCGTCCGGCGGTCAACAACGCCT
>VGCQ01000054.1 GCA_016870055.1 Alphaproteobacteria bacterium
CGGCATATGCGGCCTTGCGCAACGTCATCACGTCGTCCGACATCTACCGCTCACGCACCGACATCCGGCTCGACGAGCGCCAGCTCGCCCAGGATTTCGGCATCTCGCGCACGCCGGTGCGCGAGGCGATGGCGCAGCTCGAACGGGAAGGCTTCGTGCGCTCGGTGCCGCGTCGCGGTGTCTATGTCGTGCGCAAAACCAAGCAAGAGGTGATCGAGCTGATTCAGGCCTGGGCGGCGCTCGAGAGCATGGCCGCGCGCCTGATCACCGAGCATGCCAGCGACCAGGACATCGCCGGCCTCAGGCGTATGTTCACGACGTTCGAAGGTGACAAGCTGCATGCCAAGCTCGACGAGTATTCAGAGGTCAACATCAATTTCCACCAGAGCATCATCGAGCTCAGCAGCAACCAGGCGCTGATCCGGCTGGCCGAAAACCTGTTCACCCACATGCGGATGATCCGAGGCGCCACGATCGGCGAGGACGACCGCGTCGACCGCTCGATCCGCGATCACATGAACATCATCCAGGCACTCGAAGCGCGTGACACCGAGCGCGCCGAAGACCTGGTGCGTCAGCATGCACTCGGCCTCGCCGAGCACGTCGCCAGGCACGCCGACTATCTGGACTGAGAGAGAAGTTGCGGGAGGAATCAATGGCCGAGGCAGCAGTCAAAGAAACCGAAGACGAGACCCAGGAGCTGACAGACGGCTTCAGTCTCGTCATCGACTCCATGAAGCTGAACGGTATCGATACGATCTACGGCGTGCCGGGCATTCCCATCACCGACTTGGGTCGCCTGGCGCAGGCCGCTGGCATACGTGTTTTGTCGTTTCGCCACGAGCAGAATGCGGGCTACGCGGCGGCGATCGCTGGCTTCCTGACCAAAAAGCCGGGCGTGTGCCTGACCGTGTCGGCACCTGGCTTTCTGAACGGCCTGACGGCGCTCGCACATGCCACGACGAACTGCTTTCCGATGATCCTCATCTCGGGTTCGTCCGAGCGTGAGATCGTCGATCTGCAACAAGGCGACTACGAAGAGATGGATCAACTCGCGATCGCCAAGCCGTTGTGCAAGGCGGCGTACCGCGTACTTCATGCCCAAGACATCGGCATCGGCTTCGCGCGCGCCATCCGCGCTGCGGTCTCAGGCCGCCCCGGCGGCGTCTACCTCGACCTGCCTGCCAAGCTCTTTGCCCAGGTCGTGACTGCCGACACCGGCGCCAAGTCGTTGGTGAAGGTGATCGATGCGGCTCCGGCGCAACTCCCCTCGCCGGCCGCCGTCAAGCGCGCCCTCGACGTGCTGAAGGCCGCCAAGCGCCCTCTCATCATCCTGGGCAAGGGTGCCGCCTACGCTCAGGCCGACGAGGCGATCAAGGCGTTGGTCGAGAAGAGTGGCGTGCCCTTCCTGCCGATGAGCATGGCCAAGGGCCTGTTGTCGGACATGCATCCGCAATGCGCCGGAGCGGCTCGCTCGACGGTGCTCAAGGACTCCGATGTCGTCATGCTGATCGGAGCCAGGCTCAACTGGCTGCTATCGCACGGCAAGGGACGGACTTGGGGCGATGCGCCCAAGAAATTCATCCAAGTCGACATCGAGCCCCGCGAGATGGACAGCAACGTCGAGATCGCGGCTCCCGTGGTCGGTGACATCGGCTCCTGCGTCGCGGCGCTGCTCGAAGGCATGGGTGGCAACTGGCAGCCGGCACCAACCGACTGGACCGGTACGGTAAAGGCCAAGCGTGATGAGAACGTCGCCAAGATGGCGCCGCGTTTCATGAACAACAAGTCGCCAATGGACTATCACGGTGCGCTGGGTGCCCTACGCACCATCATCAAGGAGCGGCCGGACACGATTCTGGTCAATGAAGGTGCCAACACCCTCGATCTCGCGCGAGGCGCGATCGACATGTACAAGCCGCGCAAGCGGCTCGACGTCGGTACCTGGGGCGTCATGGGCGTCGGCCTGGGCTCGGCCATTGCTGCCGCGGTCGAGACCGATCACGCCGTACTCGCGGTCGAAGGCGACAGCGCCTTCGGCTTCTGTGGCATGGAGATCGAGACGATCTGCCGTTACAAGCTGCCGGTCTGCGTCGTGGTCTTCAACAACGACGGCATCTATCGCGGCGACGGCGTCAACACCGGTGGCGGCTCGGATCCTGCCACGACGGCCTTCGTGAAGGGTGCTCGTTACGACATGATGGCCGAGGCCTTCGGCGGCGTCGGCGTCAACGTCACCACACCCGACGAACTGCGGCGCGCCGTCAACGAGGCACTCGACTCGCGCAAGCCGACCCTGATCAACGCCGTCATCGACCCGGCGGCCGGCGCCGAAAGCGGCCGCATCGGTAACCTCAACCCGCAAAGCAAGCTGCGCAAGAAGTAGCGCCTGCGAGAGATCGGAGAAGGAACATGGCGAAGAAGAAAGCCCTCAAGACGAAGAGCAAGGCCGGGGTGCCAAAGAAGACAGCCAAGGCAGCGAAGAGGCCGGCTTTGAAGGTCGTGGCCAAGAAGGCTAGCGGCAAAGTCGTGCCCAAGGTATCCACCAAGCCTTGGGGCAAGGACGGCAAAGCGCTCGACGGTGTCAGGATCCTCGACTTCACACACGTGCAGTCGGGGCCGACCTGCACTCAGCTCCTGGCCTGGTTCGGCGCCGATGTGATCAAGGTCGAGCGTCCCGGCACCGGCGATATCACGCGCGGGCAGTTGCAGGACGTACCCAATGCCGACAGCCTCTATTTCACCATGCTCAACCACAACAAGCGGTCGATCACGCTCGATTCCAAGAGCAAGGAAGGCATGACCGTGTTGGAGCGCCTGGTGAAGACCTGCGACGTGCTGGTCGAGAATTTCGCTCCAGGTGCCCTCGATCGCATGGGCCTGACGTGGGAGCGCATCCACTCTTGGAACCCGCGCATGATCGTCGCCTCGGTCAAGGGTTTCGGTCCTGGTCCTTACGAGGACTGCAAGGTCTACGAGAACGTCGCGCAATGCGCCGGCGGCTCGGCCTCGACGACCGGCTTCCTCGACGGGCTGCCGCTGGTGACTGGCGCTCAGATCGGCGATTCGGGCACCGGCCTCCATCTGGCGCTGGGCATCGTCTGCGCCCTGATGCAGCGCAATCGCACCGGCCGCGGCCAGCGCGTGCTCTGCGCCATGCAAGACGGCGTGCTCAACCTCTGCCGCGTCAAGCTACGCGACCAGCAGCGGCTGACGCATGGTCCGCTCAAGGAGTACACGCAGTACGGCCAAGGCATCCCGTTCGGCGAAGCGACACCGCGCGCTGGCAACGATTCCGGCGGTGGCCAGCCCGGCGTCATCCTGAAGTGCAAGGGCTGGGAGACCGATCCCAATGCCTACATCTATTTCATCACCCAAGCGCCGGTCTGGGAGAAGATCTGCGACTTGGTCGGCGAACCCAGCTGGAAGACCCATCCCGACTATGCCAAGCCACCGGCGCGCCTGCCGCGACTCAAGCAGATTTTCGAGCGCATCGAGCAATGGACCGTGACCAAGACCAAGTTCGAGGTCATGAACGAATGCAACGCCCTGGACATTCCGGTCGGCCCGATTCTGTCAATGAAGGAGTTGGCGGAGGAACAGTCGTTGCGTGAGACCGGTACGGTCGTCGAAGTCGACCATCCGACGCGAGGCAAGTATCTGTCGGTCGGCAACCCGATCAAGCTCTCCGACAGCATCACCGAGGTGAAACGCTCGCCCCTGCTCGGTGAGCACACCGACGAGGTCTTGAGCAAGGTGCTGAAATTCACGCCGCGTGAGATCGCGACCATCAAGGCTTCCGGTGCGACAGGCGCGACCCCCAAGGCACAGGCGGCGGAGTAGGCCATGCGCATCGTGGTTCATGGCCAACAGGCCTTCGGCAAGGCCGTGCTCGAGGCTCTGCTCAAGCGCGGCGAGAACGTCGTTGGCGTCTACGTGGCACCCGAAAAACCTGGCCAGAAAGCCGATCCCCTCAAGGAAGCGGCACTCGCGGCCAAGCTGCCGGTGTTCCAGCCGGCCTCATACCGCAAGCCTGAAGTATGGGAGCAATTCAAGTCGCTGAAGCCCGACTTGCAGGTCATGGCCTTCGTAACCTTGTTCGTGCCCGAGGAGTTCCTGAACATCCCCACGCACGGCTCGATCCAGTATCACCCCTCGCTGTTGCCGGTTTATCGTGGAGCGTCAGCCATCAATTGGCCGATCATTCTCGGTGAGAAGGAAACGGGCCTGTCGATCTTTTGGCCCGACAATGGGCTCGATACTGGCGATGTCCTGCTCCAGAAGACGACGCCGATTGGACCGAAAGACACGCTCGGCAGCGTTTACTTCGACCGCCTGTTCCCGATGGGCGTCGAGGCCATGCTGGAGTCGGTCGACCTCGTGAAGACGGGCAAGGCGCCACGCATCAAACAGGATCACGCCAAGGCGACCTACGAAGGTCGCGCGACCGCCGAGATCTCCCGGATCGATTGGGGCAAGTCGTGGCGTCAGATCGACCCGTTGGTACGCGGCTGCAATCCAGCACCCGGCGCTTGGACGACACTTGACGGCAAGACCCTGCAGATCTTCGACATCGAGCCTATCCCTGCGCGCGATCCCAAGGGTATCGGCGGCAAGTACGGAGAAGTCGTCGATGTTTCAGCCGACGGATTCACCGTCGTGTGCCCGGACGGCCGAATAAAGGTGACGCGCGTGAAACCAGCCGACGGTCCAAAGGTCGGTGCAGGCGACTGGGCGGTGGCGGCCAAACTTTCGGTCGGCGCACGGCTCGTCTGAGAGAAGAAAAACACTCTTTGGGGGAAACATCCGATGCCGGCGTCACAACACACTAATCCGAAGTCCGACATCCAGATCGCGCAGGAAGCTCAGAAGCGGCCGATCATGGAGTTAGCCCGCGAAAAGCTCGGCATCGCGCCCGAGAACCTCGAACCCTATGGCCACTACAAGGCCAAGGTATCGATGGACTACATCAAGTCCCTGAAAAATCGCCCCAACGGCAAACTCATTCTGGTCTCGGCGATCTCACCAACACCCGCCGGCGAAGGCAAGACCACGACCACCGTTGGTCTCACGGACGCGCTGAATCATATCGGCAAGAAGGCGATGCTCTGCTTGCGCGAGCCATCGCTCGGACCGTCGTTCGGCATGAAAGGCGGTGCCGCTGGCGGCGGTTACGCCCAGGTCGTTCCCATGGAGGACATCAATCTCCACTTCACCGGCGACTTTCACGCCATCGGTGCGGCTCACAATCTGCTCGCCGCCTTGATCGACAACCACATCTACTGGGGCAACGCGCTGGGCATCGACGGTCGCCGCGTCGCCTGGCGACGGGCTATTGACATGAACGATCGCAGCTTGCGCGAGATCGTGTCTTCGCTGGGTGGTGTAGCCAACGGCTTCCCGCGCGAGGACGGTTTCGATATCACCGTCGCCTCCGAGGTGATGGCGATCTTCTGCCTCGCCGGGGATCTCGACGATTTGAAGACCCGTCTGGGCAACATCATCGTGGCCTACACGCGCGACCGCAAGCCGGTGCGCGCCGCCGACCTCAAGGCGCATGGACCGATGACCGTACTGTTGAAAGACGCGCTTGCACCCAACCTGGTACAGACGCTCGAAGGAACGCCAGCCTTCATTCATGGTGGGCCATTCGCCAACATCGCCCACGGCTGCAACTCGGTGTTGGCCACAACGACGGCGCTAAAGCTCGTCGACTACGTTGTTACCGAAGCGGGCTTCGGTGCCGACCTGGGCGGCGAGAAGTTCATCGACATCAAATGTCGCAAGACCGGCTTGAAGCCCGACGCTGTCGTCTTGGTGGCGACCATCCGCGCCCTGAAGATGCATGGCGGCGTCAAGAAGGAGGACCTCAAGACCGAAAACCTGAAGGCGCTCGAAGCGGGCATGTCCAACCTACAACGTCACGTCGAGAACGTGCAGAAGTTCGGTTTGGTACCGGTCGTCTCGATCAACCGTTTCAGTGCCGACACCGACGCCGAGATCGCTCTGGTGAGGTCGGCCTGCGCCAAGCTCGGTGTCGAAGCGGTCATGGCCGACCACTGGGCCGAGGGCGGCAAGGGCGCTGCCGACGTCGCCCGCGCCGTGATCAAGGCGATCGACAGCGGCAAGAGCAGCATGAAGCTCCTCTACGCTGACGACATGCCGCTGGTCGAAAAGATCCGCACCATCGCCCGGGAAGTCTATCGCGCCCGTGACATCGCGATCGCCAAGCCGGTACAGGACCAGCTTGCCGCGTTCGAAGCCATGGGCTTCGGCAAGGTGCCAGTTTGCATCGCCAAGACCCAATACAGCTTCTCGACCAACCCCGATGCCAAGGGGGCACCCACCGACCATGTCGTCACGGTGCGCGAAGTTCGCCTGTCGGCTGGCGCGGAATTCGTGGTTGCCGTCTGCGGCGACATCATGACGATGCCCGGCCTGCCCAAGGTGCCGGCGGCCAACGCCATCGATATCGCTGCCGACGGCAAGATTGTCGGCTTGTTTTAGGCTAGGCTCTCCTCAGCAAAGACCGAGGAGAGCCCAATGAACGTCATGCCCATGAAGCCCGCCGCCAAGGGGCGGCCCGACCTGGACAATCTCGAACTCAACAACCTCGCCATGTCCAAGGAGGCGCAGCCCCTGTACGACGCGGTGGCGAGGCACATCGAAGAGAACGTTGCGCCCATCACGGAGAAGTTCTTCAAGCTGGGTGAAGGCCGCAAGGACCGCTGGAGCTGGGCTCCGGGCCAGCTCGAGCTGCTCGAGGGCGCCAAGAACAAAGCCAAGGCGTCGGGCCTCTGGAACTTCTTCCTGCCCGGCTCGGAGATCGGCCGCGGCCTCACCAACCTCGACTATGCCTACATCGCAGCCGAGCTCGGCAAGCAGCCGCTTGCGTCGGAGTCGCTCAACTGCTCGGCGCCTGATACCGGCAACATGGAAGTGCTGGAGCGGGTCGGCACGCCCGAGCAGAAGGAGAAGTGGTTGAAGCCGCTGCTCAACGGCGAGATTCGCTCAGCCTACGCCATGACCGAGCCCAACGTCGCTTCGTCCGACGCCAAGAATGTCGCCACCCGCGCCGTGCTCGATGGCAAAGACTGGGTGATCAACGGCGAGAAATACTTTATCTCCGGTGCCGGCGACCCGCGCTGCAAGATCATGATCACCATGGTGAAAACCAGCCCGGACGCCTCACCTCAGTTCCAGCAATCGCAGATCCTGGTGCCCATCGACACGCCGGGCGTGAAGATCCTGGGACCGATGGAGGTCTTCGGCCACGATCATGCGCCGCGCGGCCACATGCATATCAAGTTCGACAATGTCAGGGTCCCGAAGGAGAACATCCTGCTCGGCGAAGGCCGTGGCTTCGAGATCTCGCAGCTGCGCCTAGGGCCTGGCCGCATCCACCACTGCATGCGTTCGATCGGCGCCGCCGAGAAGGCGCTCGACCTCATGGTCAAGCGCGGCTCGACACGCCAGGCGTTCGGCAAGAACCTGATCGCTCTCGGCAAGAACCTCGAGCTGGTGTCTCGCGCCCGCATCGAGATCGAGGCCATGCGGCTCATGGTGCTCAAAGCCGCCAAGGCAATGGACGTGCTGGGCAACCGCGAGGCCCGAATCTGGGTCAGCATGGTCAAGGCCATGGTGCCTGAGAAGGTCTGCACGATCATCGACCAGGCGATCCAGATCCACGGCGCCACCGGCATCTCGCATTGGACACCGCTCGCCGAGATGTACATGAACCAGCGGCATCTTCGTTTCGCCGACGGTCCGGACGAGGTGCATCACATGGTCGTCGGTCGCGCCGAGCTGAGTCGGCACTGACTTTGAGGCCATTGGAAGGTGTCGGCTACGCCGCCACCTTCTTTTCATCTGCGAGAATGCGCTCGTATGCGGGCAAAGTGAGGAACTCCTCGAAGGTCGGCCGCTCGACCAACTCGATCATGAGCTGGGCGGCATCCTCGTAGCGGCCGCGGGCGTAGGCTTCCTCGCCGATTGCCGCTCTCACTTTGCCGTTCTCTTCACCTACGATCTGACGCACCAACTCCCTGGTCACCGGCTGGCCGTCCTGAAGCGCCGGTCCGTGGCGGACCCATTGCCACACTTGGGCACGGCTGATCTCCGCGGTGGCCGCGTCCTCCATCAGGTTGAACAGCGGCACGCAACCGACGCCGCGCAACCAGGCTTCGACGTAGCCGATCCCCACCGCTACGTTCTGGCGTAGGCCGGCCTCGGTCATGGTGCCGGTCGGTATGGCGAGCAAGTCGGCGGCGCTGACATGGACGTCCTGTCGCTTGCGGGCGACCTGGTTGGCGTCCTTCATCACCGCGTCGAACTCCGCACGGGCGACCGCCACCAGGCCAGGATGGGCAACCCAGGTCCCATCGTGTCCATCGCTTGCCTCGCGCTTCTTGTCGGCCCGCACGCGATCCATCGCCGCGTCATTCGCTCCCGCGTCGTTCTTGATCGGTATTTGGGCTGCCATGCCGCCCATCGCATGGACTTCGCGACGATGGCACGTCTTGATCAGCAGCTGGCTGTACGAGCGCAGAAAGTGCGACGTCATCGTCACCTGCGCCCGGTCGGGCAATACCGACCATTGCTGTTCGCGGAACTTCTTGATGAAGCTGAAGATGTAGTCCCAGCGACCGCAGTTGAGGCCAGCAGAGTGGTCGCGCAGCTCCCAAAGGATCTCGTCCATCTCGAACGTGGCGAGAATGGTTTCAATCAACACCGTCGCCTTGATCGACTTCTGCGGCACGTCGAGCGCCCGCTGGGCGTAGACGAATACGTCGTTCCACAGCCGAGCTTCGAGATGGCTCTCGATCTTGGGCAGATAGAAATAAAGACCGCTGCCGCGAGCCAGCAACTCCTTGGCGTTGTGGAAAAAGTGAAGGCCGAAATCGAACAACGAGCCGGACATCGCTTGGCCATCGACCGACATGTGCCGCTCCGGCAGATGCCAGCCACGCGGTCGTACGAACAGCACGGCAGTCTTCTCGTTCAACCTGTAAGCTCGACCTGACTGGGCGTCGACGTAGTCGATCTCGCGGCGTACCGCGTCACGGAGATTGAGCTGGCCGTCGACCATGTTGGTCCAACTGGGCGTGCTGGCATCTTCGAAATCGGCCATGAAGACGTTGGCGCCGCAGTTCAGCGCGTTGATGATCATCTTGCGGTCGACCGGCCCGGTTATCTCGACCCGGCGATCCAGGATGTCGCGGGGGAGCGGCGCCACGGTCCAGTCGTTGTCCCGAATCTGCGACGTTTCGGCCAGAAAATCCGGCTTTTCCCCGCCATCCAATCGCCTCTGCCGCTCGGTTCGAGCGGCCAACAACTCTCTTCGGCGGCCATCGAATTGCCGATGCAGATCGGCCACGAAGGCCACTGCTTCCTGGGTCAGAACCCTTTCGTAGCCCGGGTTGACGACACCGTCGATCGATACGCCATCTGGAAGGTCCAACGCCACTATCTGCACTCCCTCAAAATCGCTAGCTTGGTTCGCGGGAGGAGCGCGATTTACAGCCTTGAGCCCACCTCAGGCAAGGCGCTACGACACCGCATGGATCTCGCTTTCGTCGTCGAATGGCTCAATCTGGTACTGCGCTGGGCCCATATGATCGTGGGCATCGCCTGGATCGGCGCTTCTTTCTACTTCATCTGGCTGGACAACCACCTTCACCCCCCACTCGACCCGGTCGACGCCGCCAAGGGGATTGCCGGCGAGGTTTGGGCGGTCCACGGCGGCGGCTTCTATACCGCCAAGAAGTTCGCCGTGGCGCCGGAGAAGCTTCCACCCGAGCTGCACTGGTTCAAGTGGGAGGCCTACACAACCTTGATCACCGGCTTCTTCCTGCTGTGCCTGGTCTACTACTACGGCGCCGAGGTGGCGCTGATCGACCCCACGGTGATGCCGCTCTCCAAGGTCGAGGCGATCGCCATCGGGTTGGGCTTTCTCGTTCTTGGCTGGTTGGTCTACGACGGGCTGTGCCGCTCGGCCTTCGGCCAGGACGACGCCCTGCTGGGCGGGCTGCTCATGATCTACTGCGCCATTGCCGCTTGGGCGCTTTGCCATCTCTTCTCGGGCCGCGGCGCCTACATCCATTTCGGCGCGATGCTGGGCACCATCATGGTGCTCAACGTCTATTTCGTGATCATCCCCGGCCAGCGCGAGCTTGTGCGCGCCAAGGAAGAAGGGCGCATCCCCGACCCACGATTTGGCCTGATGGGCCGCCAGCGCTCGGTGCACAACACCTATTTCACCTTGCCTGTCCTGTTCACCATGGTCGCCAACCACTATGCCGGTCTGTACGGGCATGAGTGGAACTGGCTCCTGCTTATCCTGATCTCGGTGTCGGGCGCGTTGATACGGGTCTGGTTCGTCCAGCGCCACAAGGGCAATCAGAACCCGCTGGTGCTGGCCGCCGGCTTGGTTGCGCTCGCTGTCACGGCCCTACTGTCCCTGCCGCGACCGGCAGTCGATATCGGTCCACCCGCCTCGTTCGCCGAGGTTGCGCCGATCTTCCGCGAGCGCTGCCAATCCTGTCATGCCGCCAAGCCCACGCAGGAAGGCTTTGCTGCGCCCCCCAAGGGCGTGATCCTCGAGACGCCGGAGGAAATCCGCAGTCGAGCCGCAGTGATCAACCAGCAAGTCTGGACGACGCGCGTCATGCCGCCCGGCAATCTGACCCATATGACCGACGCCGAGCGCCGCATGATTGCGCGCTGGTTTAAGAGCGGCGCACAATCGCAACCATGAAAAGGCATCTGGGACGACTGCCCTGGCGCCGCCTGCTGACGGCGGCGTTGGCGGCCGCCGCCATCTTGGTCTACTGGACCCACATCGTAGACAGGAACCACCGCGATCTCGTTCGCACCTCGTCCGCAAAGGATGTCGACACGCCGACAGAGGTGCATGGCTTTGGTCGAGGCGTGGGTTTTGCCGATCAAAGACGCCTCGATGAGCACTATGAGAAGCACGGCGCCGAGTTTGGCCGCATCACCAAGCAGGACTACCTGCGTCAGGCGCAGCTTTTGCGCGACGCCAAGGTGGGTGGGCCGGTCCTCGAAGCGGTGCGACGCGACGGCGTCATAACACGTTACGATCGCGACACCGGCGCGTTCATCGCCTTCAACCCCAACGGGGTGATCCGCACGTTCTTCAAGCCGAACGATGGCGAACGATACTGGCGTCGGCAGGCGGAGCGTGGTCAATGAAGCCGCCGCCACCCGGACCACCCGATATCGCCGACCTCCGCGAGCTGATCGATCAGTGGGCGGAGTTCACGACGGATCTCTCCGGGGGTTATAGCTTCGACCTCGACAACTGGCTGAACGACGTGGATGTGCGTGAGCTCATCCTCGAGGCATTGCCGATGTTTGGCCGCGAGGAGATGGGGGAGCTTACGCAAAAGCTGGAGCAGGCCGACCGGACTTTCATGGCGGCGACACGCGACTTCAAGAAGTGCGTGTGGGGCAAGGGGATAGCCCGCAAGGAAAAGTGGACGCCGCAGAAAAACTGGTGGTATTTCCGAACGCCGCTCCGCTCGAACGACCAGCTCGAAGATGAGCTGACGACAGTCCGGTGAACAAATCCGATGATATCGCCGAAGATCCTTGTCGAAACCGTTGGCCCAGTCACCACCGTCGTCATCAACCGGCCACGAGCCCGCAATGCACTCGACAACGAAGCGGCCCACGCACTAGCCGCAGCGCTCAAAGAGTTCGATTCCGATCCGGCCGCGCAGGTTGCGGTACTGACTGGCGCCGGCGGCTCCTTCTGCGCCGGCGCGGATCTCAAAGAGTTGAGTTCCGGCGCGGACTACTTCCCTTGGGCGGGCAGCGACGAAGGACCGCTGCGGGCACCCTTGTCCAAGCCGGTGATCGCCGCGGTCGAGGGTCATGCCTGCGCCGGTGGGCTGGGCGTGGCGCTGTTCTGCGATATCCGCATTGTCGACGACACGGCGACCTTCGGCGTGTTCTCGCGTCGCTGGGGCGTCCCTATGAGCGACGGGACCACCGTACGCCTGCCGCGCATCGTGGGGCAGGGCCGCGCCCTCGACATGTTGCTGACCGGCCGCGCCGTAGGCGCCGACGAGGCGATTGCGATCGGCCTGGCCACGCGCAAGGTGGCACGGGGCACCACGCGCGCCGAAGCTGAGACGCTGGCACGCGAGATCGCAGGCTTTCCGCCGATCGCCATGTCCTCGGACCGCCAATCTGCCTACGAGAGCTTCGATCGCGATCAGGCCAACGCGATCAGGCGCGAGATGGAGTTGTCGCTGGCTGCACGCCGCCAGGAAGCGCAAAGCGGCGCCGCGCGCTTCGCGAAAGGCGAGGGCCGCTCCGGAAAATTCCCCAAGTAGCTGTCGCTCCTGCTCTCTCGCATGGAGCAGTTGCACGTCACCCCAGCACGAAGTCCGGCCGCTCGACAACCGGCATCGAGTCATAGGCCTTGACGATCGCCTGCTCGGGCGTACGAACCACGCCGCTGTCCCAATAGATCGCCTTGAGCCAAAGTGCGGGTTCAATCCACTGCGGCGTCCAACAGAAGTATGGCAGCAAGCTTGCGCGCAGCATGGCTGCCCCCCCTCGCAACGAACTCAGCATCCCGCTTGCTGCCGGCCACCAGATGACCGCAGGCCCACTGGCCGAACTCCAGCACCGGCACCTCAAGATCGGTCGGCTCAAGTCGGCCGAGGGCAGCAACAGCAGCGAAGGTCTTCAAGCCCATCTCCGGCTGCCCGGCGGATAACGCCGTCGCCAACCGCTCCGTCAGCGTGAACAGCTCTTCGCTTGGTTCCACAGCTATACCCACCCTTGCTGCATGCTCCCACCCCTCCCAATCCGTCTTTATCGCCCTAGCGAAGTCTTCTCTCGCAGCGTCGGCGCGGCTGAGCCACTTACAGAGTCCGAGCATCTTGTACCAGTTGAAGCGTGAATCCCACGAATGTCGCCAGTGATAGTCTTCTTCTGGATATTCATCTCGACGAGGCTCCGGATGAGTCTCGATCCAGTGAACGATCTTTTCTAAGGTCGGGTGAACGTGATCCGCTAAACCGAGCAGGTGTGCCTCGACCAAGTCATTGAGCAAAGCACTCAGATGACCCGGCTGGGCCTGACGGTCGAATTTGTGAGCGGCAAACGTCGTCATGATAGGCTCGAACCTGAGCCAACTCGCGCGACGGACGATCGGATCGAACTTTGCCAACACCATCACTTGCTCCTCGTGTCTGCATATCTGCCGTTCTGCACCGATCTCACCACGCCACCATGAGCATTTCCTGTTCCTACAGTGATAACAAAGAAGTTTCTATTAGTTGCATTCTCGACAGCTCTTTGACCAGCCTCGGGTAACAAGCGTCCAGACTCGACTGCTTGCTTTACTTGGTCGCGCACCGCATTCACTACATGTTCTAACGACTTGTTTTGCTCGTGACCGCTCCTGCTGATGAAACGAGGTTCCGTTCGCCATTTTGAGTCCCAAACACGGATCGTACCGTCGGGGCCAATGGAAGCGACGTCTGGACCACGCAGGCCAGCCGCCATGCCGTAGTGGATGACGACCTCGCCCGGCAAGGCCGTCACGATCCGGTTGGCGAGCTTGAGCTCGCCGACGTAGCCGCTGCGGAGATGCCCGGGAGGAGGATTGTGCTTCCAGCCGGCCGACGGTTCGGGCAGACGCCGGTCGACGAATACGCTCACGCCGGCTTCTTGGCCATTGGACTTGTCGTACCCCGGATCCGGCGCTTCCCCGCTCGCCACCCTCGCGAGTTGCGGCCATGCTTCCTGGCTCCGAGGATCGAGATACGGGTCGCCGCGGACTTGTGGCCGTTGTTCTGCAGCAGCGGCTGGGCCTGCCTGGTCCGGCGGCGCTTGATATCCAGCAGGAGGCCGTACGACTTGTCCGCCAGGCGAAGGCGCTGCAGACGGCGGGACAGCCGCCGGTGGTGCCGGGATACGGTCCGGCGGCGGGTTGTTGTCACCAATGCCCCGGTTGGGTGGGGGCGATGGCTTTTGTTGCGGGGGCGGGGGCGGCGGTCGTGGGCCAACCTGAGCAACCTGTCCGCCGGCCGGCGCAATGTACCGACGGTCGAACGCATCGCCGGCGAAGAAGCGGGCATCGCCTTCGAGCCCGCCAGGGAGGAAGCCATCACCGCGAAGGTCACGCGGTTGGGTGCCGCGATAGCCTTAGGTTCGCGCGACTTCGTCGAGGGCCTCCAGGACGCGCTTGCCCGGCGATGTCGGCAGACTGACGGGAGCATAGAAAGGAGACGCTGCCGGCTGGAACACCGTGACGCCAAGATCGAAGCGATCCGGGGAGACCTCGCTCGAGGTCGCCGCGCCACGATCGGCTTCGAAGCCGTCGGCTGCCCAGCCGATGGAGTACGGTGATGCCTCGTCGCTCAAAATCTCCGCATCGGCAGGCTCGACCGATGGGTCAGCTTGAAGTGCAAGGTCAGGACGGAAGAGGTGCAAGCCTGGATCGGCGGCAGGCTTTAAACGATGCAAGCCAGGGGGCGGCTCGGGCCGGAAAAGGTGCAGGCCGGGCAGCGGCCGCGGCTGTTCGACGGCCGTGGGGACGAGCGGCCCCAAGGCTTCTGGCGATACGCCCGCGTCGACAGGAAAGAACGGCGCAGGCGTGAGCGCATTCGCGACCTCCGCTTCGACAGGCTCGATCGAATGCTCAGAGTCCAACCCAGGGGTGGGGCGGAAGAGATGCAAGCCCGGGGTGGGAGCCGGCTGGAAACGGTGCAAGCCCGGTGTCGGCGTCGGTTGGCTAGCAACTCCGGGGACAAGCGGCCCGGCGATGTCGGGAAAGGCCCCCACATCGACAGCAAAGTGTGGCGTCGAGGTGATCCAGGTCGGCCATGGAGCCGCTTCTCCACCGGCCGGCAGATTTGGACTGTCGAGGTTTCCCTGGACTGGCATCCGACCGAGATTCGAGTAGTCGAAAGCGCCGCCTAGCTCGTCCTCGGGACTTGGACGAAGCGCGTACGGCCAGGAGATGTCTGGTCGCAAGGCGAACATCGCCGCTTCCCCAAAACCATGGGCAACCGCTCCTTGGCCGACCCGACGGATGGCAGGGGGCCGCGGAGCGCAAGGCGATATATAACATTGGTTGTCATCAAAGTCAATAACTAAAGTCGTTTATATAACAGAGATATCTGCGCCTCCCGTGCAGCGAACGAGCAGATGGGCAGCGGGATCGCCGCCCTTGCGTTCGATCGGCAGTTCGTCTGGTATCGCGGCCGAGACCGGATTGGGCGCCGTTCTCGCTGTCCCGGCCGGTGCCGGTGTTCGACCGGGCGAACCCTGGGCCGAGTATCGGCGGTGGCCATAGACGGCGCCCGCACCGGCTTTTTGTTGCGTTTATCAGCCTGGAAGCCTCATGCGCGCGCTCGTCTGTCATGCTTACGGTCCCATCGAAACCTTGAAAGTCGAGGAAGTGTCGCTGCCCGAGCCAAAGGCGGGCGAAGTCCTGATCCGCGTCGGCGCAGCCGGCGTCAGCTTCGCCGCCCTGTTGGGGGTCCAGGGCAAGCATCAGAACAAGCCGCCGCTACCTTATGTGCCGGGAAACGAATTGGCCGGTCACATCGTGAAGCTGGGGTCCGGCGTCACGCATTTGACGGTCGGCCAGAGGGTGATGACGGGCGTCAGCCAAGGCGCATATGCCGAGTACGCCGTCGCCATAGCCGCCAATGTCCTGCCGATTCCCGAGACTATGCCCTATGCCCAGGCAACCAACTTTCCGACGCTCTATCCGACGGCCTACGGCGCGCTGAGATGGAAGGCCGATCTGCAGCTGGGCGAGGTTCTATTGGTCCATGGCGCGGGCGGTGGTTCGGGCCTGACGGCGATCGAGGTCGGCAAGGCGATGGGCGCGAGCGTCATCGCCTCCGCCGGCGGCAGCGACAAGCTCGTAGCGGCGCGCGACGCCGGCGCTGACCATCTGATCGACTATCGCAAGGAGGATCTGCGGAGCCGGGTGCTGGACATCACCGGCGGCCGCGGCGCCGATGTCATCTACGATCCGGTCGGCGGCTCGGCCTTCGACGTTTCCCTGCGCTGCGTGGCGCCCGAAGGACGGCTGATCCCCATGGGATTTGCCAGCGGCACGGTGCCGCAAATTCCCGCCAACATCCTGCTGGTCAAGAATCTCACCGTGATCGGCTTCTACTACGGCTACTACAACGGCTGGGGCGGTCGCGGCGAACCATCATCGAAGGAATTGACCGCGCTCGCCAAGCGCCGGGCCATGGTCGCCGAGGCCCAGGCCGAGCTGATGCGTTGGTTCACCGAAGACAAACTCAAGGCGACCATCGCTGGCACGTTCGATCTCGCCAATTGGACTCAGGGCTTTAGGCTGATCGAAGACCGCACCGTCGTCGGCAAAGCGGTGCTGGTGCCCTGACCAGCGAAGCGAGGACGACGGATGAACGGCTACAGAACCTGCGGAAAGGTCGCGCAGG
>VGCQ01000055.1 GCA_016870055.1 Alphaproteobacteria bacterium
CGCCGGTCGCCGTCGCGCCGCCCAGGATGGTGAGGTGGCCGCGCACGTACTTGTGGTCGCCGGGATCGTCGCGACGCAACTGGCTCTGCCACAGGGCCGGGCCGTTCAACCACGCGCGCGGTGCGATCTCGGCGAGCACGCCGGGCGGGATGCCGATATCGACCACCTCCAGCACGCCGCAGTGCCGCATGCCCGCCAGCGAATAGTGCCCGGGCTTGGCGCGAAAGAACGTCACCGTGCGCTCAGCGCGCAGAGCCCGGCCCGTGATCTCTCCGGTGTCGCCATGCAGGCCGCTCGGCACGTCGACGGCGACGACGCTGAGACCGCGTCGATTGATGCCGTCGATCATCTGCCCTGCCACGCCCTCGATGGCCCGTGCCAGCCCGGCGCCGAACAAGGCGTCGATCACCAGGGGATCGCCGTCGAGGAGATCGACCGACAGCGGTGCGGCCGGTCCGCGCCAGGTGCCCGCCGCCGAGGCGGCGTCACCCTTCAGTGCCGCTCGCTCGCCCAGCAGGCCCACACGCACCGGCCAACCGGCCGCCGCGAGGTGGCGCGCGGCGACAAAGCCGTCGCCGCCGTTGTTGCCGGGTCCGCACAGCACGACGGTCGGCCGGGCGCCGTGGCAGCGCATCACCGCATCGGCCACAGCACGGCCGGCGGTTTCCATGAGGTCGCGTCCCGGCACGCCGCGGGCCATGGCGGCAGCGTCCGCCCTGGCCATTTCGGCACAGGTCAGGAGAGCAAGGCCGTCGCACGTCATGAGATCGCGCAGGGAGCGGTCAACTGGCATGGCAGGCGCCCGGTTGGGGCGGCCGACCGGACTTGAACCGGCGACATCCAGAATCACAATCTGGCGCTCTAACCACCTGAGCTACGGCCGCCACCGAGGGTCGCTCCCGCGAAGCGCGCCTTCCTACGCTTGCCCGGGCACAGCGTCAAGAAAGCCGCCTCCGTGCAGCCGTCCTATTGTCCAGGCGGCAGCAGTCGGTCGATCGACGCCACCCACACCGCGCACGCCTCTTCGATGCAGAGACCATGATCCTCCCGCATGCGCGCCCAACTCCCGAAGTCGATCAGGTTGTCGATGGTGATCACGGTATGTGGGCGCTCGACCTCGCCGAGCGTCGCAAGCTCAGGCTGATATATCAATTCGATCCGCTTCGCGACCATCTGCCGTATCAACAGGATCCGCGACCGGAGCTCGGCGGAGTCGCCTTTGTTGGCATTGAGGGCGCGCCACAACGGCAGGCACTCCTCGCAGGTCGACGCGCGAACCTCGACATGCATTCCGATCCGCGTCCGGCGATTGCCGTTGGCCGGCTGCGCGAAGACACGGCCGGCGACGCTGCCGAAGACATGGTCTGTCGCGGCCACCCGCAGAGCATGAAGGTCGGGAAAGCGCTCGAAGATCGACCGCACAGAGCAACCTGCTCGCAAGGCGATCTGCGTCGCCGTCGGAATCACCGGATGTTCGCGTACCAACGCGACATAGGCATCGATGATCGACTGCCTCGTCCGCGCGCTACGCAAGCGTCGGCCGTCGGCCGGCGAAGAACTCGACGTCGTTTCGACCACAGAATCTTGGATCACGACCAAACCAACTTCACTATTGTGGGCAGTCCGACCTATCGGCCGTCAAAGGATGCGCGACAGGATTCGCATCGCAATACTACAGACCGTCGTCACAAATTGTAAGTCCCGCGGCAATGAAGCCAATCGCAGACGAGCCGCTGCCATTTCTACAGGATAGGTCGACTCGACGGCAGCAGCCTGTCGATTGCCTGCACCCAGAGCTCGCACGCTTCGTCGAACGATAGGCCGAAGAATTCCCGCATGCGGCCCCAGCTTTCGACATCGGTCAGAGCTTCTAGCACGATCAAGAGTTGCCGATGTTCGCGGTCGTCCAACGTGGACAGTTCCGGCACCAGCATCATGTCCAGGCGTGCGACGGCGCGTTGACGCGATTGCAGGACACGCTGTTTCAGCTCGTCCGACTGCCCCTGGTTGACGATCAGCGACCGCCATAGCCGCAGCCAACGCTCGCAGGTTCGCGCTCGCATGCCGACCTGAGCCGTGATCCGCGTCAGTCGATCGCCGTCACGGCCATGCGTCTGGGCGAGCGCAACGATTTCATTCATAGCGTGGTCGGTGGCGGCAACCTGAAGAGCAAGGATGTCTGAGAAACGCTCGAAGATCGACCGCACCGAACAGCCGGCCCGCCCGGCGATCTCTGCCGCGGTCGGCGCGTGCGGCGAACGCTCCTCGGCCAGCGCAAGGTAGGCTTCGATGATCGCCTGGCGCGTACGCTCGCTGCGCAGCCGCCGGCCGTCGGTGCGGGCAACCGTCGGCGTCGCCGGCTGCAACGGCACCGCCATGCTAGCTGCCGTGGCCATCGCGCGGCGTCGCCGGCAGCAGCCGGTCGATCGTGTCGACCCAGACCCGACAAGCTTCCTCGAAAGACAGGCCGTTGACTTCGCGCATGCGGCCCCAGCTCTCGAAATCGGTCAGGATCTCCAAGGCGACCAGCAGGTCCCGCCGCTTGTCGGCGTCGACGCTGCCGAGCTCCGGCGCGTACATCAGTTCGATGCGCCTCGAGACCACCTCGCGGACGATACGGATCCTGACGTCGAGTTCGTCCAGCCGGCTGGCGTTGTTGACGACCACGCGCCACAGCGGCAACCACTGCTCGCAGGTGCGCGCCCGGGTCTCGACGTGCGATCGCAGCCTGGTTTGCCGGTCGCCGTCGACATTGCGGGCAACAACCTGGGACTCGCCGATCGCGAAGGCATAGTCGACAGTGGCGAGGCTCAGCGTCTGCAGGTCGTCGAAACGTTCGAAGATCGAGCGCGTCGACACACCGGCGCGCACTGCGATCTGCGCCGCGGTCGGGATTTGCGGTCGCTCGCGCAAAAGCGCGATATAGGCATCCATGATGGCCTGCCGCGTGCGTTCGCTGCGCTGCCGGCGGCCATCGACACGCGCCGACTTGGGAGCGACCGGGGCGTTCATCACGAGGTCATGCGGCAGGCGTCGGCGGCAGCATGCGATCGATGGCGTGAATCCACACCGCGCAACCCTCTTCGAAGGACAGCCCATGAATCTCGCGCATGGGCGCCCAGCTCTCGTGGTCGAGGATGGCTTCGAGCGCGATCAGCATGTGCTTGCGATCTCGTTCCGGCAACGTCGACAGCTCGGGCCGGTACATGACCTCGAGCCGCTCGACCGTGCGTTCGCGGGCGATGCGGATACGAGGCCTCAGCTCCTCTTCTTCCTCCGCCGTCGCCAGCAGGACGCGCCACAAGGCCACGCCGCGTTCGCACGTGCCAGCGCGCGTCTCGACCTGAGAGCGAATCCGAGCCTGACGATCGCCGTCGACCTGGCGGGGTGGAGCCAGGGCAGCCGCCTGGGCGAGGCTGTAGTCGGCTGCCGCGACGCGCAGCTTGCCGAGATCGGGGAACCGCTCGAAGATCGACCGCACCGAATAGCCGGCGCGCTCGGCGATCTGCGCCGCCGTTGGCATGGGGTTTGTCGGGTTGTCGCGAACCAGTGCGAGAAATGCCTCGATGATGAGCTGCTTGGTGCGCTCACTCCGGAGGCGGCGACCGTCGATTCGGGCGGGTCTGGAAGCGATAGTCTCGGACAAGGCGATGGTCTTCAGAATTGGGTGGCATTGCCGCGCCAACGGTCGGCTGTCTGCCGACGCTGGGGGCACGGTACAGACCTAATATTAGCAATTGAAATGCAGGAAGTCATCTGCAGTCGTCACCGTTCAAAGTGCAAAATCCAGGCCTGGCGAAATGAGATGTCACTCGACCATTTGCCAGTAATACATTGATTTATCGTCCAAAATGGCTTCGGAGCCGTTCCACCGCCCGATCGAGGGTCGCCTCCTCCTTACAAAAGCAGAAGCGAGCGAAGTGGCGCGGGGCGAAACTTGCATCCGCATAAAACGCGCTCACCGGCACGGCGGTCACGCCGGCTTCGACCGTGAGATAGCGACAGAAATCTTCGTCGGTACCGTTGAAGCGTAGCGGGCGGAAGTCCGTGGTGACGAAGTACGTGCCGTGCGCCGGCAGCACGGCGAAGCCGATCTCCGCCAGGGCATTGGCCAAACGGTCGCGCTTGCCCTCCATGTCGGCGGCAAGCGCGACGAAGTAGTCATCGGCCAGGCGCAGGCCCGTCGCCACGCCCCATTGCAGATTGGGCGGCGTCGTGAACGTCATGAATTGATGCGTCTTGGCGATCGGCTTCATCAGCTCCGGTGCCGCCGTGACGTAGCCGACCTTCCAGCCGGTCAGGCTGAAACTCTTGCCCGCCGAGCCGATGCGCACGCTGCGCTCGCGCATGCCGGGCAGCGTCATGATCGAGACGTGACGATGCTGGTCGAAGACGATGTGCTCGTAGACCTCGTCGCAGACGGCATAGGCATCGTGCTCGAGGCAAAGGGACGCGATGAAATCGAGCTCTTCGGTGTCGAACACCTTGGAGCACGGGTTCATCGGCGTATTGAACAGGATAAGCTTGGTGCGGTCGCTGAAGGCCGAGGCCAACTCTTCGCGCGGCAGGCGCCAAGTCGGCGGTTCCAGGCGGACCAGTTTCGGGATGCCACCAGCCCGCCGCACGATCGGCAGGTAGGAATCGTACAGCGGCTCGATCAACACGACCTCGTCGCCCGGCTCGATCAATCCGAACAGGCAGTCGCCTAGCGCCTCGGTCGCACCGGAGGTGATCAGGACCTCGGTCTGCCAATCGACCGCCAGGCCCTGGAAACGGCGCGCATGGTCGGCGACGGCCTGGCGCAACTCAGGAATACCCATCATCGGCGGGTATTGGTTGTGGCCGTTGAGCAGGTAGTCGGCCGCCGCCGCCCTCACCTCCTGCGGCCCCCGGTCGTCGGGAAAGCCCTGACCGAGATTGACCGATTGGTGCTCCCGAGCGAGCGCCGACATCACTTCGAACACCGTCGTGCCGAGGCCCGACATCAGGGAGTTGGCGGATTTCATGGTCTCAGTATCTCTGATTCTTTTTTGTGCAGTTTTCTGCCCGCGATTTCATCTCAAAGCCCAGATGGCGACCACCTGCGCCACAACGCGCGCCATCGCCTTGTGGAGAACTTTGGCACGAACCTCGCATATCTGGCGACAACGGACTGCTTGGTCGGCAGCGCCGGCGATTGCGTGCGGGGTGTCCTAGGCCAATGAAGAAGATCGAGGCGATCATCAAGCCTTTCAAGCTCGACGAAGTGAAGGAGGCGCTCAACCAGGTCGGCCTCAAGGGCATCACCGTACTGGAAGCCAAGGGCTTTGGCCGGCAGAAAGGCCACACCGAGCTATACCGTGGCGCGGAGTACGTCGTCGACTTCCTGCCCAAGGTCAAGCTCGAGCTGGTGATCGAGGACGAGATGGTCGAGAAGGCGGTCGAAGCGATCCGCAACTCGGCCCATACCGGCCGCATCGGCGACGGAAAAATCTTCGTGTCCAACATCGACGACGCCATCCGAATTCGTACTGGCGAGCGCGGCAACGCCGCCGTATGACACCTGGCCTCTGGGGCAGAGGCACTGACCGACTACAAGAGAGGGAAGCACGACAAATGGACGCCAAACAGGTTCTCGCACTGATCAAGGAAAAGGACGTCAAGTTCGTCGACTTCCGTTTCACCGATCCCCGCGGCAAGTGGCAGCACACTGCGCGCATGGCCTCGGCCACCGATGAAGGCACCTTCGTCGACGGCGTCATGTTCGACGGCTCGTCGATTGCCGGCTGGAAGGCGATCAACGAGTCGGACATGATTCTGATGCCGGACCCGGCCACTGCCGTGCTCGATCCGTTCGCCGCCCAGACGACCCTGATCATCAGCTGCGACGTGGTCGAGCCGTCGACCGGCCAGCTCTACTCGCGCTGCCCGCGTTCGACAGCCAAGCGCGCCGAGGCGTTCCTCAAGTCGTCCGGCATGGGCGACACCGCAGTGTTCGGTCCCGAGCTCGAGTTCTTCGTGTTCGATGATGTACGCTTCGACGTGCAGATGGGCGGCAGCTTCTACCGCGTCACCTCGAGCGAATCGCCGTGGAATTCCGGCACCGAGTACGAGGGTGGCAACATGGCCCACCGCCCTGGCGTCAAGGGCGGCTACTTCCCGGTCCAGCCGGTCGATTCGATGAACGACCTGCGCGCCGAGATGATGTCGGTCTGCAGCGACATGGGCCTCGTCATGGAAATCCACCATCACGAGGTGGCACCGTCGCAGAACGAGCTCGGCTTCCGCTTCGACACGCTGGTGAAGACCGCCGACAACGTGCAGAAGTACAAATACACCCTGCACAACGTCGCCCACAGCTACGGCAAGACCCTCACCTTCATGCCGAAGCCGCTTTACGGCGACAACGGCTCGGGCATGCACACCCACCAGTCGATCTGGAAGGACAACAAGCCGCTGTTCGCCGGTTCCGGCTATGCCGACCTCTCGGAGACGGCGCTGTACTACATCGGCGGCATCATCAAGCACGCCAAGGCGCTCAACGCCTTCTGCAACGCCAGCACCAACTCCTACAAGCGCGTCATCCCGGGCTTCGAGGCGCCGGTGCTGCTGGCCTATTCCTCGCGCAACCGCTCGGCTTCCTGCCGCATCCCCTACTCGGCTTCGCCCAAGGGCAAGCGCGTGGAAGTTCGCTTCCCCGATCCGTCGGCCAACCCGTATCTCGCCTTCGCAGCGATGCTGATGGCCGGCATCGACGGCATCCAGAACAAGATCCATCCAGGCGATCCGATGGACAAGAACCTCTACGACCTGCCGCCGGAGGAGTTGACCAAGGTCCCGACCGTCGCGGGCTCGCTGCGCGAGGCCCTGAACGCGCTCGACGCCGACCGCACCTTCCTGACCAAGGGCGGCGTGTTCACCGACGACCAGATCGACGCCTACATGGAGCTGAAGTGGGAGGAGGTCTACAATTGGGAACACCAGCCGGCGCCGGTCGAGTACAAGATGTACTACTCGATCTGATCGCCGACTCGTTTCGATCCATGGAAGGGCTCGCGCAAGCGGGCCCTTCTTCTTTGCCGGGATGCGTGCGAACGTGCCGCGCCACGGAGGACGGCGCGATGGCTGGTTGGATGGACGAGGCAATGAAGGAATTGCGGCCATGGATCGGCCGCATACGCGCCGTCGAGGACGATGTCGGACTGATGGCGGTCCGCCGCGCCGCCGGCGCCTTCGACCTGGACCCTGAGAAATTCATTCGTGGTAGCGAGCTGCCGCCGCACTGGTTCACCTTCATCGGCATCGAGACGGTGCGCCAGAGCGAGATCGGCCCCGACGGCCACGCCAAGAAGGGCGTGGTCCTGCCGCCGATCCCGATGCCGCGCCGCATGGGTGCGGGTCGCCGCGTCAAGATCATGGGCCGGCTACGCGCCGGCGAGCCCGCGGTGAAGAAGGCCGAGGTCGCCGACATCGTCCCCAAGAGCGGCCGCTCGGGCGACATTTTCGTGCTGACCATGCGCAACACCTACGAGCAGAACGGCAAGCCCCTGGCGATCGACGAAATGGATGCGATCTACCGTCAGGCGGTGCCGGCGGGGCAGAAGACCACGGCGACGGTACCGACCAAAGCGCGCAGCGACCATGCCTGGAGCGAACGCACCGAGCTCAGCAACACGCTCAATTTCCGCTTCTCGTCGCTGACCTGGAACGCCCACCGCATCCACTACGACGGCGACTACACGCGCACCGAGGAGGGCTACCCTGCCCTGGTCTCCAACGGCGGCCTTTCCATGCATCTCATGGTCGACGCCGCGCTGCGGCACGCCGAGGGCACGCTGACCGGTTACACCACACGGCTCGTCTATCCGCTGTGGATCGGCGATTTCATCGAGGTGCGCGGCGAACCGCAACAGGCCGACGGCAGGCTCCGGATCTGGGCGGCCGACAAGAACGGCGTGCTATGCGGCGAGATGGAGCTGGATTTCACGGCATGAGCGAAGGTCCTCTCGCCGGCATCCGCGTCGTCGATCTCACCACCGTGGTCGTCGGCCCGATCTGCACGCGCACGCTCGCCGACTACGGCGCCGACGTGATCAAGGTGGAGGCGCCGGGCGGCGACCTGCTGCGTACCATGGCGCAAGGCAGCCGCCACCCCGGCATGTCGGGCAAGTTCATCAACTTCAACCGCAACAAACGCTCGATCGTGCTCGACCTCAAGAAGCCGCAAGGGCTCGAGGCTCTGCATCGCCTGATCGGGCAAGCCGACGTGTTCGTGAGCAACGTGCGACCGGAGGGCTTGGCGCGGGCCGGCCTCGACTATGCGAGCCTCGCCCCCAGGCACCCGCGGCTGATCCATTGCTCGATCCTGGCGTTCGGCCGCGGCGGTCGCTACTACAATCGTCCGGCCTATGATCCGATCGTGCAGAGCCTGTCCGGCGTGGCCGGTACGCTGGCCCGTGCCACCGGCGAGCCCCGCTTCGTGCCCATGGTGATGAGCGACCACACGACCGGCCTGATCGCCGCCCAATGCATCGGCTTCGCCCTCTACCGCCGCGAGAAGACCGGCACGGGCGAGGCGATCGACGTGCCGATGCTGGAGAACATGGCCTCTTTCGTGTCGAGCGAGCACATGGGCGCCATGACTTTCGACCCGCCGGTCGGGCCGAGCGGCGACAATCGACTGCTCAGCCCCGACTACCGGCCGCTGCCGACCAAGGACGGCTACATCACGGTCGGCCCCAACACCAACCCGCAGGCCTTCGCCTTCTTCGATGCGATCGGCCGGCCCGAGCTCAAGACCGATCCGCGCTTCAACAGTGCGGCGTCGCGCACTGCCAACGCCGCCGCCTACTTCGAGGTGCGCAAGACCGGCCTGGCACAGAAGACGACTGAACAGTGGCTGAAGATCTTCGACAAGCTCGATGTGCCGGCAGCGCGCTACAATTCGATCGACGACCTGCTGACCGACCCGCATCTTGGCGATGTCGGCTTCTTCCAGGTCGAGGAGCACCCGAGCGAAGGCCGCATCCGCCGCACCAAGCCGGCCAACAGCTTCTCCGGCGGCGGACGCTCCAAGCCGACGCATGCGCCGCGGCTCGGCGAACAGACGCGAGAAGTGCTTGCCGAAGTGGGCTACTCGGATGCCGAGATCGAAGCGATGAAGACGGCCGGCGTGGCCGGTTAGAAAGGTCGATCGCCCTCGATCAGCACGCGTTGCATGATGCGCGGCTCGCTTACCGGGTAGTCGATCACCACCCGATGCATGGTGGCGCGGTTGTCCCAGATCGCAATATCGCCCGGCTTCCAGACATGACCGAAATGGTGCTCGGGCTTGCGCGCTTCCTCGGCCAGGGCGTCGAGCAAGGCGTCGCTTTCGGCCCTTTCCAGCCCGACGATGCGGTCCAGCCGGTTGGGGTTGAGGTAAAGCGCCTTGCGGCCGGTATCGGGATGGGTGCGCACCAGCGGATGCTCGACATCGGGCGTCTCGGCGATCTCTTGCGCGGTGCGCGGCGAGGGCCGGTTGCGGGCGCGCGGCGTATCGTAGCCATGGATCGCACGCATACCGTCGAGACGCGTGCGCAGCGTGCCGGGCAGCGCCTCGTAGACCGAGTGCATGTTACAGAACCAGGTGGCGCCGCCGCGGCTGGGAATCTCGATGCCGTGCAACAAGGTCGCCTTGGCCGGCTTGGCGAAATAGGAATCGTCGGTATGCCAGTCCTCGGCCCGGATCGCCGTCTTGTCGGTGCTGCCATCGGCCATCAGGGTCGACACCATGATCGACACCTCCGGCACCTCACCGCTGCGCTTGTAGCGCAGAAGCTGGGTCCGTGGCTGGCCGAAGGCTTCGGCGAAAGCCAGCGTCTCGTGCGGCATCATGCGCTCGCCCGGCACGACGACCAGGAGATACTCGGCGAGCGCCCGGTTGAGCAGAGCGGCGATCTCGGTTTCCTGGGCACGACAGCGGTCGAGCCCTTCGATGCGCCCCCCAAGCGGCCCCTTGCAAGGAACAATTTCAGGCATGCTCGAAGCCTAGAACATTATGAGCTCAGCTGGAAACAGCTGAACTCATAATGCCTGCTGCACCACGCAACACCGCTGTGCGCGAATGAGATGAAGGGGAACCGCAAGCGGTCCCACTTCATCTCATTCCGCTCTAGCGCGACGAGGCGCGGAACACCAAATCGCGTAGCCAGGCCCTGGTCTGCTGCACCACGGCCACCGCCCGCCGCCAAGCCGGCAGGGTGCGTACGAAGGTATAGAGGCGGTCCCGCCAGGCGAACAGCCAAGTCTCGATGCGGCGATACGACGGGATCTGAAGCAAGGTCGGTCGTAGCACCTGGTAAAGCCGGGCAACCAATGCTGTCGCCAACATCTTGCCAATGGCAAGACTGAGGATCGCCAGCGCGTAGCGGTCGTTTATCGCAAACCAGACGGCAGCAAGTTTGATCGGAATAACCAGCACAGAGGGCGCCGCGAAGACCAGCAAGGCCCCCCAAGGCGGCAGGCGGCGTAGCCTCCCTTCCAGTCGTGCCAATGGCGGCCACTTGGCCAAGGCCGCCATGGCGAGGCCGAGGTAGCGCAGCAGCGTCTCCTCGACGAAGACCACGGCCGCTGCAAGGAGCACGAACGGCAGTTCAAGAGCGCGTTTGAGATGGCGTTTCACGAGGCCGCCAAGTAAAGCCGCAATCCCGGCATTTGGATGTCCATCATGTTGTCGCGCCGCGCTGTCGCCCAGTTCCTCGCCACTACTGCCCTGCTGCCGGCCGGCTTGGCGAGCCGGACGGCGCCGCCGCTGTCACGCATCGCCTTCGGCTCTTGCGCCGACCAGACTCGACCGCAACCGATCTGGGACGCCATCCTCGCTTATCGACCCGACCTTTTCATCTTCGCCGGCGACAATGTCTATGGCGACTTCAAGGACCCCGACGCCGCCCCGCTCAAGCTGGCCTACGCGCTGACGGCCAACATCGAAGGCTATACCCGATTGCGGACCAGCGTGCCGCATTTCGCGATCTGGGACGACCACGACTACGGCAGCAACGACGGTGGTTCGGAGTTCGTCCACAAGGCGATCGCGAAGGAGATCTTCCTCGAGCACTGGAAAGCGTCACCCGACGACATCCGGCGCACACGCGAGGGCGTCTACGACTCGCATATCATCGGCCCGCCCGGCCAGCGCGTGCAGATCGTGCTGCTCGACACCCGTTGGTTCCGCTCGCCCCTCAAGCGCACCGACCAACGTGGCGCGCCGGGCAAGGAACGCTATCTGCCCGACGCGAATCCGAACAAGACGATGCTCGGCACCGCGCAATGGGCGTGGCTCGCCGACGAGTTGCGCAAGCCTGCCGACCTGCGCCTGCTGGTCTCAAGCGTGCAGGTGCTGGTCGAAGGCCACGGCTGGGAGCGCTGGGGCAACCTGCCGCTCGAACGGCAGAAGCTCTTCGACACGATCCGCGAGGCCAACGCCAAAGGCGTGATCTTCGTGACCGGCGACCGCCACATCGGCGCGCTTTATCACGAGCTCGTGCCGGGTCTCTATCCGCTCTACGAGATCACGTCGAGCGGCATCAACAAGGTCTTCCGCAACGCCAAGGAAGCCGGCCCCAATCGCCTGGGCGACCTGCTCGCCGCCGAGAATTTCGGCACGGTCGAGATCGACTGGCCGCAGCGGCGCGTCGCCCTGGCACTGCGTGGCATGAGCGGGGCCGTCGAACGGTCCGTTACGATCCCCTTCGCCGACATCGGTCTCGCCCCGTAATTGCCCCAATCGAATCGGGGATGACGGCGAGCGGCAAATCGTAGCCAAGAACAAGGCCGTCTAGGCGTCGGCCGATCCTTGGTACGGGAACCTTTCGCATGGTGTCGGTGAAGAGATTCGCCCCTGTCTCTTTGTTTGCGTTTGCGCTCGCTATTCAGCCGCTGCTTGCCCAGGACCGCGATAACAATCCACCAGGTCCGACCGGCGGTCGTGGCACCAATTGGGAGAACCCACCGGGCGCGCAAGGCGGCCCTGGTGCCTCGCCCAACCGTCGCGTCGATCGCGACGACAACCCACCAGGCCCGACCGGCGGCCGTGGCACCAATTGGGAGAACCCACCGGGTGCGCAAGGCGGCCCTGGTGCCTCGCCCAACCGCCGCGTCGACCGCGACGACAATCCGCCAGGTCCTGCCGGCGGCCGCGGTACCAATTGGGAGAATGTACCGGGCACGCAGGGTGGCCCCGGCACGTCGCCAGATCGCCGCCGCGCCAGCGGCAGCTCCAGTGGCCCGCCGCAGCGCCGCAATGGCGATGGCAATTCGCGAGGGCAGGATGTCGGTGTCAGCGGTAACGGCAATGGCGGCTATCGCCAGGGCCCGCCGGGTGGACCAGCCGATCGCGCGACCGTCAGCAGCGCTTCGAATGCCCAGGCGCAGATCAATGGAAACAATAACTCGAGCCGAAGGCAAAGCACGCCACCGGGGCCGCGTCCGGCAAATCCTTCCGCCCCGTCCGGCAACGCCCGAAATTAGCGGCCGACGCAAAACGGGGCCGCCCGCCGGGACGGCCCCGTTTCACGTGAAGCAATGCCTATTCCGGCTTGACGCCGGCGGCTTGCACGGCCGGCACCCACTTGTCGATCGACGCTTTGAGCTGGGCACGCAGCGCCTCAGGAGTGGCGTCCTCCGTCGTCGGCAAGGCGACCGCAAGTTCGGTCAGCCGTGCCCGCACCTTCTCGTCACCAAGGGCGGCGAGCAACGCTTGGTTGAGCTTGGCGACGACTTCCTTCGACGTACCTTTGGGCGCGAAAAAGCCGTTCCAGATCGTCACCTCGTAGCCCTTCAGTCCCGCCTCGTCGATGGTCGGCACGTCGGGCAGCTGCGGCAGGCGCTTCAGTGTCGAAACGCCCAACGCCTTGATGTTGCCGCCCTGGATCTGCGGCAGGACGTTCACTGCCTGGTCGACCATGTAGTCGAACTGGCCCGACACCAGGTCATTCAGAGCCGGTCCTGTCCCCTTGTAGGGAATCTCCAGCACATTGACCTTCATCATGCTGTTCAACATCAGCCCGCCGAGGTGCGAAGCCGCACCGATGCCGGCCATGCCGTACTGCACCTTCTTCTCGTTGGCCTTCACGTAGGCCAGAAACTCCGGGAAGGTCTTGGCCGGGAGGTCCTTCTTGGCGACCAGCACCATCGGGTTGGTGCCGCCCAGGCCGATCGGCTCGAAGTCCTTCTGGCTGTCGTAAGGCAGCGATTTGTAGAGCGCGATGTTGACGGCAAGTGTTCCCATGTGGGTGAAAGCAAGCGTGTAGCCGTCCGGCGCCGCGCGTGCGGCTTTGGCGACGCCGATCGTGCCGCCGGCGCCACCGACGTTCTCGACGATCATCTGCTGGCCCAACGCCTCGCCCATGCGCTGGCAGAGGATGCGTGCCAAGGCATCGGTCGGTCCGCCGGCGGCGAACGGAACGATCACGGTGATGGGCTTGGCGGGATAGGCCTGGGCCATCGCACCGACCGGCAGCGCGACCAGGCCGGCGCCGGTGGCGAGCGCCAACAAACCACGTCTTTTCATCGTCAAAACCTCCCAAAAGGCGAAACGAATTGGGGAGGCGAGCTACACCGTCTTCACAAGCTCCGCAATGGCTCCACCGACGGTCTTAGTGTCGCCATTCCCCCCGAGGTCGCGCGTCCGCGGGCCGCCTTCGACCAGCGACGCCGCGATCGCCCGCTCGATCGCCTCGGCCGCCTCGGGGTAGCCGAGATGCCGCACCATCATGGCGCCGGACCAGATTTGGCCGATCGGATTGGCGATCCATTTGCCGGCGATGTCGGGTGCCGAGCCGTGCACGGGCTCGAACATCGAGGGGAACTTGCGCTCGGGGTTGATGTTGCCCGACGGCGCCACGCCGATCGAACCGGTCAGCGCCGGCCCGAGGTCGGACAGGATGTCTCCGAACAGGTTGGAACCGACCACGACATCGAACCAGTCGGGGTTGCGCACGAAATGCGCGGTGAGAATGTCGATATGGTATTGGTCGGCCTTGATGTCGGGGTAGCTCTTCTTCATCTCGGCGAAGCGCTCGTCCCAGAACGGCATAGTGTGGATGATGCCGTTGGACTTGGTGGCCGACGTCACGTGCTTCTTCTTGGTGCCACGCGCGAACTCGAAGGCGAATTTCAGCACACGATCGACGCCCTTGCGGGTGAAGATCGCCTCTTGGATCGCGAACTCCTGGTCGGTGCCCTGAAACATGCGCCCGCCGATCTGGCTGTACTCGCCTTCGGTGTTCTCGCGAACGACCCAGAAGTCGATCTCGCCCGGCTTGCGGTTGGCGAGTGGCGAGGGCACGCCCTCGAACAGGCGCACGGGCCGAAGGTTCACATACTCGTCGAAGTCGCGACGGATGGGGATCAGCAGGCCCCACAGCGAGACGTGATCCGGCACGCCCGGCCAGCCGACGGCGCCAAGAAAGATGCTCTCGAAAGCCTTGAGCTGCTCCATGCCGTCTTCCGGCATCATCTTGCCGGTCTTGAGCAGGCGATCGCACGACCAGTCGAACTCGGTGAACTCGAGCTGGAAATTGAATCGGCGGGCGGCGGCTTCGAGTACGCGCACGCCCTCCGGCAGAACCTCCTTGCCGATTCCGTCCCCCGGAATGAGCGCGATTTTGTGCTTGGCCATGCGTTTCCTCCTGCGGCGCTGACCGACGTATAATGAATGATCGTTCAGGAGCAAGCCCAAGAGGCAGCGATGACCTACGACCTCAAGATCACCGGCGGCACGATCGTCGACGGTAGCGGCAAGCCGGGCTTCGTTGGCGATCTCGGCATCAAGAACGGCAAGGTCGCGGCGTTGGGCAAAGCGCAAGGCGAGGCCGCCACGACCATCGAAGCGGCTGGCAAGGTCGTCGCGCCGGGCTTCGTCGACGTCCATACCCACTATGACGCTCAGATCCTGTGGGATCGCCTGCTCAGCATCTCACCCTGGCATGGTGTGACGACGACGGTGATCGGCAATTGCGGCTTTGGCGTCGCACCGACCCGCGCGGCACATCGCAAGCTGATCCTGCAGACGCTGGAAAAGGTCGAGGGCATGAGTCTCGACGCCCTGCAAGCGGGCGTCGGCGACGATTGGCCGTTCGAGACGTTCCCGCAGTATCTCGACATGCTGGAAAAGCGCGGCTCGGCCATCAATGTCGCCGCTTTGTTCGGACACACCCCGCTCAGGCTCTATGTCATGGGGGACGCTTCGACCGAGCGCGCAGCTATGCCCGACGAGATCAGCGCCATGAAGAAGCTGGTGCGCGAAGCATTGGAGGCTGGCGCCATCGGTTTCGGCACGTCGGTCTCGGTCAGCCACAACGGCTATGCCGGCAAGCCGGTGCCCAGCCGCCAGGCGACTGTCGAGGAGATGGACGCGCTGGTCTCGGTGATGGGCGAGATGAAGCGCGGTCTGATGCAGATCACCATCGGCCGCGACTTCTCGACCAGGCACATGGCCGAGGTCAGCCGTAAGTACGGCATTCCCGTCACCTGGACCGCCCTCCTTTCCTACCTGTACGGCCCTGGCGGCCATCGCAAGCAGCTCGATCTCGCCGCCGAGCAGCGCAAGTCTGGCGCCCTGGTCATCCCGCAAGTGAGCTGCCGGCCGCTCAATTTCGAATTCACCTTCGCCGAGCCGTTCATCTTCGACGTCATGAAGTTCATGAACGAGCTGGCTGTCGAGGATGCCAAGACGCCGGGCACGCGGCGGCGAGCCTACGCCGACGCCGTGTGGCGCGAAAAGCTGCGGAGCGAGGTCACACCGCTGTTCCGCAACTGGTGGGACCGTGTCGTCATCGCCTGGGCGCCGTCGGCGCGCGAACTCGAAGAACAGCCGCTGAGCCAAGCGGCACGCAAGCTCGGCAAAGACCCCGTCGACCTCGCACTCGACCTTGCCCTTGCCAACGACCTGCAGACGCGCTTCCGCATGGCCGTCATGAATTTCGACGACAAGGAAGTGGCCGAGCTGATCACCGATCCGCACACCCTGATCGCTCTGTCCGACGCCGGCGCCCATGCCAGCCAGCTTTGCGACGCTTGCTACTCGACTCACTTGCTCGCCTACTGGGTGCGCGAGCGCCGGACCTTCACGATCGAGCAGGCGGTGCACAATCTCACGCAGCGCCCGGCCGAGACCTTCGGCATCACCGATCGCGGCCTGCTGGCCGAGGGCCGACCAGCCGACATCGTGGTGTTCGACCCGGCCACCGTGGGCCCCGGGCCACTGAAACGCGTCCACGACCTTCCGGCCGGCGCCGATCGGTTGGTTTCCGATGCCCATGGGATCGACGCCGTCATCGTCAACGGCACGGTGGTCCGCCGCGCCGGCAAGGATACGGTAGCGGCCGACGACAAGCTGCCGGGGCGTCTGCTGCGGCACGGACGCGCTGCTTAGCCAACCAGGAGAAGATCATGATTCA
>VGCQ01000056.1 GCA_016870055.1 Alphaproteobacteria bacterium
TCGAGCGAGCCCAAGCGGCTCAGCAGTTGATCCCAACCGCCATCCAACTGTGATGCAGAAAGCATCTCGCCTATGAATCACAGACCGATTCCCAACGTCAACCTAAAGTTAGCGCCTATGAGAGCGTCGCCCCCAACGGTCTCGACCGCGAGCCGACGATCGTCGTGCTGACGCCCGGCCAGTACAACAGCGCCTATTTCGAGCACACGTTCCTGGCCGACCGCATGGGCGTCGAGCTGGTCGAGGCGCAGGATCTGGTATCGACGGCCGACGGCGTCATGATGAAGACGACGCAGGGCCTGCGGCGCGTCGACGTCGTCTACCGCCGCATCGACGATGCGTTTCTCGATCCGCTGGCCTTCGACCCGACGTCGATGATCGGCGTGCCCGGCCTGTTCGAGCACTACCGCGCCGGGCGGGTCACCATCGTCAACGCGCCCGGCACCGGCATCGCCGACGACAAGTCGATCTACAGCTACATGCCCGACATCATCGAGTTCTATACCGGCCGGCCGCCGCTCCTGAAGAACGTGCAGACCTACAACTGCCGCAAGCCCGCCGATCTCGCCTACGTGCTCGACCACATGGCCGAGCTGGTGGTGAAGGAGGTCCACGGCTCGGGCGGCTACGGCATGCTGGTCGGGCCGATGGCGAGCAAGGCGGCGATCGCGGCGTTTCGCGCCAAGGTGAAGGCCGAGCCGCAGCGCTACATCGCGCAGCCGACGCTCGCGCTGTCGACCTGCCCGACATTGACCGATCAAGGCATCGCGCCGCGCCATCTCGACCTCCGCCCCTACGTCCTGTTCGGCGACCGCATGCGACTGACGCCGGGCGGGCTGACCCGCGTCGCCCTCAAGAAGGGATCCTTGGTGGTCAATTCCAGCCAGGGCGGCGGCACCAAGGACACCTGGGTGCTCGAGGACTAGCGCCGCGCGGAGACGACATGCTGGGACGCACCGCCAACGATCTGTTCTGGATGGCCCGCTACATGGAGCGGGCCGAGAACATGGCGCGCCTGCTCGAGGTCGGCCACCGGCTGAGCCTGCTGCCGCACGAGCACGGCCTGCAGGAATGGCGGTCGACCCTGCAGAGCGCAGGCTGCGAGGCAGGTTATCGGGCGCGCCATGCCGAGCTGGCGGCGCGCCACGTCACCGACTACCTGCTGGTCGACCGCGACAACCCGTCGAGCGTCCATTCGTGCCTGGCGACGGCGCGACGCAACGCGCGCGCCCAGCGCACAGCGATCACCCGCGAGATGTGGGAGAGCCTCAACGGCGCCTGGATCGACTTCTCGGCCAACGCCGAGCGGCGGCGGTCGGACGACGAGCTGCCGGCGCTGTTCGATTGGATCCGCGAGCGGACGGCGCAGTTCCGCGGCGCCTTGCTCAACACCATCCTGCGCAACGATTCGTTCTACTTCGCCCAGCTCGGCACCTTCCTCGAACGCGCCGACAACACCGCCCGCATCCTCGACGTGAGGTACTACATCCTGCTGCCGCAGAACGAGCTGGTCGGCGGCGGCCTCGACGGCGCCCAGTGGGCGGCCATCCTGCGCGCCGTCTCCGCTCATCGCAGCTTCCGCTGGGTCTACCGCGACGCCTTCAAGCCCTGGCACATCGCCGACTTCCTCATCCTCAACCCGCAAATGCCGCGCTCGCTGCGCTCGTGCTACGGCGAGGTCGTGGCGGCATTGGACGGACTCGCGGCGACCTACGGCGAGCGGCCGGCCTGCCACGCCAAGGCCGTCGATACGCTGTCGCGCGTGGCGACGGCCGACATGCAGGAGATCTTCCGGACCGGATTGCACGAGTTTCTCGGCGCGTTCATCGACGCCACCAACGGGCTGGCGAGCGATATCGCGTCGGCCTATCATTTCGACGATTGACCGGCGCCATGCGCATCGCCATCGAGCATACGTCCCGATATCGCTACGACGCCCCGGCGAGCGGCAGCGTGCAGAGCCTGCGGCTCGCGCCGCAGAGCTTCGACGGCCACAAGGTGGTGACGTGGACCGTGGCCTGCCGGCCGGACTATCCCCTGCGCCAGGGCCGCGACGGCTTCGGCAACATCACGCACCTGGTCGTCGCCAACCCGCCGCACCATGAGGTCGAGATCGTTGCCACCGGCCTGGTCGATACGGAAGACCGGGCGGGCGTGGTTCAAGGTCTCGCCGAGACGGTGCCGCTGCGCGTCTTCCTGCGCCGCACGCCGCTCACCGAAGCGGGCGAATCGATCGCGGCCTTGGTCGACCGGCTGCCGCGCGGCGAGACCGTCGCCTGGCTGCACGCGCTGATGGCCGCCATCCGCGGCCGCGTCGACTACCGCACCGGCGTCACGGACACCGCAACCACCGCCCAAGAGGCCTTCGCCGCCGGCCACGGCGTGTGCCAGGACCACGCCCATATTTTCATCGCCGCGGCGCGTCACGCCGGCCTTCCCGCGCGATACGTCACCGGCTATCTGCTGATCGACGGCAGCGAGCCCTCGGTCGCCCATCATGCCTGGTCCGAGATCTGGGTCGACGGGTTGGGCTGGGTGGGCTTCGACGTCGCCAACCGCCTCTGCCCCACGGATCGCTATGTCCGATTGGCCGCCGGCCTCGATGCGCTCCATGCGGCACCGATCCGCGGCACGCGGCGGGGCGGCACCGGCGAGCGGCTCACCGTCGAGGTCAGGGTGCAACAGTCGGCCGGGCAGCAGTAGGCTGGGCCGACCAGAGGAGATGCGAGCAAGATGACCTATGCCGTTGCCGTGCGGCTGGAGCGCGGCCTGGTGTTCGCCGCCGACACGCGGACGAATGCCGGCGTCGACAATGTTTCACAGTTCCGCAAGCTGCATTTCTGGCGCCGTACCGGCGAGCGCGTGTTCGTGCTGCTGACCGCCGGCAATCTCGCGATCACCCAGTCGGTCGTCAGCCTGCTCAACGAGCCGCTGTCGGCCGAAACGCCGTCCGACAAGCCGACCCTGATGACGGTCGCCTCGATGTACCGCGCCGCCCGCCTGGTCGGCGACGCCGTGCGCGAAGTCCAGACGATCGACGGCCCGTCGCTCGACGCCAGCAAGACCGGCTTCTCGGCCTCTTTCATCCTCGGCGGGCAGGTCGGCGACGAGCCACCGCGGCTGTTCCAGATCTACAGCGAGGGCAACTTCATCGAGGCGACCGACGACACGCCCTACCTGCAGATCGGCGAGAACAAGTATGGCAAGCCGATCCTCGACCGCGTGCTGCGGCCCGACATGCGGCTGGGCGAGGCCGCCAAGTTGATCCTGCTGTCCTACGATTCGACGCTGCGCTCCAACCTGTCGGTCGGCATGCCGATCGACATGCTGCTCTACGAGCGCGACACGCTCGACGTGCGGCGCGTCCGGCGCATCCACGAGGACGACGAATACTATCGCAAGCTGTCGGCGCACTGGGCCGAGGCGTTGCGCGCCGCCGTGGCCGACATGGACGAGTACAAAGGCTGAGGCGCTACGCGATGCCTCGACGGGCGACCGCCGACGATCCGACCCGGGTCAGCGGCTGAAGGGGGCGTGATAGACGGCGCGCCAGGGGCCCTCGAAACGGGCGACGCCCGATCGCCGGGCGGGGTTCGCATTGACTACCCACAGCAAGGTGGCGATGGCGAACAGGATGCCGACCAGAGGGGCGCCAGCCAGGGTGCACAGCATGGCGATGGAGGCGAGGAGGCCGCCGAATAGTTGAAACATGGAATCCCCCGAACTTCGTGATTGGAGCGGGTGCCGATGCCCCGCCGGTCGGACTCCCGTGTACCGGCGACCCGTATCCTCGCCGTGTTGCGAAGAGGGAGAATTGTTTCGTCTGTATCGCGGCGACGGTCACAGCCTTCGGAACACCTCGTCCTAGCCGTGCGCAGCGAGCGGCTTGCCGTCGTGCTCGACCGGCCGGGCGTCGATCAGGACGAAGGCAACGACGCAGGGCTCGTCGTAGCGGTTGACCCAGTTGTGGATCGTGCCGCGCTGGACCAGGACGTCGCCCGCCCGCAGGGTGACGAGCTGGTCGTCCAGCTCCATGTCGATCCGGCCCGACAGCACGACGGCATAGTCGATGGAATCGGTGCGATGGTTGCGCGGCGTCACGCCGGGCGCGTACTCGATCACCCGGAACACCGTGCCGCCGGTCCGCGTCGTGGCCGTGATCTCCTCGGCGGTGTCGCGAAAGCCGTCATTGTCGACCGGGAAGCCCGCGCTCGACCAGATGTTGGCGATGGTCGCACCCGGCCGGAACGAGACGACGTCGCGCGACACCTCGTCGATCTTCACCACCGCCTTGCCCTGGTCGTCATGACCGGTCACCACACGCCGCACCTTCATCGTGCCCTCCCCTTCTATCTCGGCCCCAGCAAGCCTGCCGCGCCGAGCACCTCGATCGCGCCGGCATCGTAGCCGATCGCGGCGAGAACCTCGCCGTTGTGCTGGCCGACCGACGGCGGATCGGCGGCAAGCGGCGGCCGCCAGCCGAGCATGCGGAACGGCAGCAGCGGCAGGCGCGTCTGCACGCCGCCCGAGAGCGTGGTCGGCGCCAGCGAGCCGTTGGCGAGCAGATGCGGGTGCTCGAACAGGTCCTGCGGCCGCGCCACCGGAGCGAACGAGATGTCGGCGTCGAGGCACATCCGCTCGAGCTCGTCCTTGCCGAAGCGGGCGAAAATCTCGGCGACCTTCGGCACCAACCAGGGCCGCGCCTCGATGCGCTGGTTGTTGGTGGCGAGCCTGGGGTCGGCGGCAAGCTCGGGCCGGCGGAAGAACTCGCAGAAGCGCTTCCATTGACCGTCGCTGGTGATGCCGATGAAAACCTGCTGACCGTCGGCGGTGTCGAAGATCTCGTAGATCGCCCAGGAGCTCACGCGCTCAGGCATGGGCGGCGGCGGCGCGCCGTTGATGGCGGTGATGGCGAGATGCTGCCCCATCAGGAAGACCACCGATTCGAACAAGGCGCTTTCGACCAGGCCGCCCTTGCCGGTGCGCTCGCGCGTCTTCAGCGCCAGCACGGTAGCGAAGGCCCCGAACATGCCGCCGACGATGTCGACCACCGAGGTGCCGGCGCGCAGCGGCCGGCCCGATGGGCCGGTCATGTAGGCGAGCCCGCCCATCATCTGCACGACCTCGTCGAGCGCCGGCCGCTTTTCGTAGGGGCCGGGCAGGAAGCCCTTCAGCGAGCAATAGACCAGCCGCGGATTGATCGCCTCGAGATGCTCGGGCCCGAGCCCGCGCTTGCCCATCGAACCGGGCGCGAAATTCTCGATCAGCACGTCGGCCGATTGCAAGAGCTTCACCAGCACCGCGCGGCCGTCGGGCGCGTCGGCATCGAGGGCGAGACTTTTCTTGTTGCGGTTGAAGTAGCCGAAGAAGCCGGCGCCGAAGCCTTTCAGCTTGCGCGTGCGATCGCCGTCCGGCGGCTCGACCTTGATCACCTCGGCGCCGAGGTCGGCCAGGATCATGCCGCAGGACGGGCCGAGGATGGTGTGGGTCAGCTCGACGACCCGGATGCCCTTCAGGGGTGGGATGACGGTGGAGGTCATGACGATCTCGATACTCTAGCTCGTCCGCGCCACTCGATGCCTTATCATGTGTGTATATTACAGTAATATCCAACGATGCTGGATCGGGAGCAGATCGAAGGCTTCGACTGGGATGAAGGCAACGTCGGAAAGAGCATCGACAAGCATCAAGTCAGCCAAGGGGAAGTCGATCAGGGTGATTTCCGCAAGGCCCATGCATCGCAGGGAACGAACGCGCTATGAACAAGAACCTTAGGCCTGTGCCGAAATTCAGAAACGAAGCCGAGGAGCGTCGTTTCTGGGAGACCCATGACTCCAGCGATTACGTCGACTGGAGTAAGGCCAAGCGTATGCGCTTGCCGAACCTCAAGCCGTCGACAACGTCGATCTCGCTACGGCTGCCGGTGGCGTTGCTCGACCGGATCAAGGTCGCTGCCAACAAGCGCGACGTTCCCTATCAGTCCCTGATCAAGACTTGGCTTGCGGAGAAGACCGAGAAGTAAGCCTCTCAAATCGGCGCGAACCAGCCGTCGATATCCTTGGTGAGCGGCAGACCGGCCACCTCGCCCAGCACTTGGTGGCCGATGCCGGCGCCGATCAGGAATGCTTCCTGGTGCGGCAGCGCATGGGCCTTCAACATCTTGCGGATCGCCGCCCCATCATGGCCCCAGCCGATCGCCTCGACCTTGCCGTCGAAGGTGCGGTTCAGGATGGCAAGAAATCCGGCGCGCTCGGCCTCGGTCATGGCCGGGACCGCATCGATGTCGCCCAGCACGAACAGCCGACCGCGGAATTTCGCGACGAGGTCGGCCACCGAGTTGCGCGGCTCGATGATCACTTCGCCGCCCGGCCCGCGACGGACGCGCGCCGCGAGCGACAATGGCAGCACGGCGGCGCCGAGATGAGCGCCGCTGTCCATGATCACCGCCGTCAGCTCCTTGTAGGTGAGGCCAAGCCGTTCGGCGCGTTTCAGGCGGGTGCGTGCGACCTCGGGCTTGGGCGCCTTCCAGGCCCGAGCGGTGGCACGGCGCCACACCCAGGCTTCCCACGACATGTCGAAGGTCGGCCCGTTGTTGTGCCCGATGCCCGGCCTGCGCAGCAGGGCCTCGACATTGGCATGCCGGCCCCCTAGACGGTCGAAGCGATCACCCATAACGGTATTCTAGCGTCAAATTCACGCCTTTGCAGGCAAGAGGAGTGCCAAGTGGCCGACATTGTGGGGGACTTTCAAGTCGATGTGCTGGTGGTGGGCGCCGGCAACGCGGCGGCATGCGCCGCGCTGGCCGCCCGCGAAAGCGGCGCTTCGGTCGCCATGCTGGAGGCCGCCCCCGAAGCCGAACGCGGCGGCAACAGCACCTATACGGCCGGCGCCATGCGCGTGGTGTTCCACGGTGTCGACGATCTGGTGCAACTCTACGATCTCACGGACGACGAAAAGCGCGACGTCGATTTCGGCAGCTACTCGGCCGAGCAATTCTTGGACGACATGGGCCGCGTCACCAACTATCGCTGCGACCCGGAGCTCACCGACATCCTGATCGGCCGCAGCTTCGACACCTTGAAGTGGATGCGGACCAAGGGCGTGCGCTTCCAGCCGTCCTACGGCCGCCAAGCCTTCAAGGTGAACGGCAAGTACAAATTCTGGGGTGGGCTTGCCGTCGAAGCGTGGGGCGGCGGGCCGGGCCTGGTCGATCTCGAGCACAAGGCCGCGGTCAAGGCCGGCATCCCGATCCACTACGAGACGGCGGCGGTGTCGCTGATCGAGGAGGACGGCGTGGTGCGCGGCGTGGTCGCTAAGCACAAGGGCCGGCGGATCAGGATCGGCGCCAAGGCGGTGGTGCTGGCGTGCGGCGGCTTCGAGAGCAACGCCGAGATGCGCACGCGCTATCTCGGCCCGACCTGGGATCTCGCCAAGGTGCGCGGCACGCGCTTCAACACCGGGGCCGGCATCACCATGGCGCTGGCGGTCGGCGCCAAGCCGCACGGCAACTGGTCGGGCGGCCATGCCGTCGGCTGGGACATGAACGCGCCCGAGTTCGGCGACCTCGAGGTCGGCGACAACTTCCAGAAGCACTCCTATCCGCTCGGCATCATGGTCAACGCCACGGGCCGGCGCTTCGTCGACGAGGGCGCCGACTTCCGCAACTACACCTACGCCAAGTACGGCGCGGTGATCCTCGCCCAGCCGCAGCAGTTCGCGTGGCAGATCTTCGACGCCAAGGTGCTCGACCGGCTGCGCGACGAGTACCGCATCAAGCGCATGACCAAGGTGCGCGCCGACACGATCGAGGAGTTGGCGCAGAAGCTGGAGGGCGTCGATGCCCAGGCGTTCCTCGAGACCATCAGGGAATGGAACGCCGCCGTCATGACCGAAGTGCCGTTCAATCCGGCGATCAAGGACGGCCGCGGCACGCGCGGGCTCGCGGTGCCCAAGACCAATTGGGCCAACACCATCGACACGCCGCCGTTCGAGGCCTATGGCGTGACCTGCGGCCTCACCTTCACCTTCGGCGGCCTCAAGATCACCAACCAGGGCGAGGTCGAGAGCACCGACGGCCAGACGATCCCGGGCCTGTTCGCGGCGGGCGAGCTGGTCGGCGGGTTATTCTATCACAACTATCCCGGCGGCACCGGCCTGGTGTCGGGCGCGGTGCTGGGCCGGCTCGCCGGCGACGGCGCCGGCTGCTACGTCAAGGGCAGGAACTAGGCGCCGGAAGAGGGTTGTGCCGAGCGCGCGGCGGCAGGCCGGCCGCCGCCTCGATATCGACCGGCGCATAGAGCGGCATGAAGCGAAGGGCGACGTCCTTGCCGGCCAGCGCACGCAGCATGGCCATGGCCCGCGGGAAGTCCTCGAGGGGATAGGGTGCGGGCCGCAGCGGCCGGTCGTCGAGGGCGATGGTGAAGTCGTCCCAATGGATCGGAACGACGAGCTTAGCTTTGGTCGTCTGCACGACCTCACGCCAGTAGGCGCTCGCGAATGCCTCGCTTTTCTTGCCCAGCGTCGCGATGCCGAGGAAGACGACGTCGGCTTCGACGCCGGCATACATGCCCGGGATGTAGTTGGTGCTGGCGTGGACGATGATCCGAAATCTGCGATTGTCGATCAGGAACGAAAAGGTGCCGCCTTCTTTGTAGTCGGTGCGGCCGGCCGGTGGACGCAACGGCGCGTCGATCGTCCCCTCGGCCGCCGCACCGCCGGGCACGCCGGTCGAGTGCAGGGACCTGAAGGCGGTCACGCCGAAGCTGCCGATGGTGAATTCCTGCCGATCGTGTTCGATCAGGCGGATGCAGCTTGCGGGAAATCCCTCGCCGAGCGCAATGTTGGCCGTCGAGGGCGAGCCGATCACGACGGCCTGCCATCGGTGGGCGACATCGGGCGCATCCATCGCGTGGTCGTAATGCGAATGGACCGTGAGCACCGCCGACAGCTTGGTCACGTCGCCCCTCTGCAGAGCCCAGCCGATCCGATCGGGATCGGGCGCGATCTCGCCGAACAGCAGCCGCCCGATACCCGGCCGCGAAAAGAACCCGTCGGTGATGATGGCGGTGTTGCCGTCGTCGAGAAGGATGGTGCTGACGCCGAAGAAGCGCGCCGTCAGCCGGCCGCCGGGCGACGGTTTCAGCTCGTCGTCGGCGCCGGTTGGATAAGGCGGATGGCAGGCCGAAACGACCGACGCGAGCAGGAACAGGATCGGAGCGAGCCGCATCTTCGGCTTCCCATTGGCCTTCATCCTACCGGTGATGCTATGGGGCAATCCGATACTTTGCTACTCTCCCCTGCTCGAGCTGTAGGCACCCGGAGGAAACAATGAATACGATGACTCGACGCAGCACCGTGGCCCTCGGCGCGACGGCCCTGCTCCTGCCGTCGGGCTTGCGCGCGCAAGCCGCCTGGCCGAACCAGCCGGTCACCTTCGTGGTCGGCTATGCCGCGGGTGGCGGAGCCGACATCGTGGCGCGCGAGCTCGCCCATCTCATGACGCCCCTGCTCGGCCAGCAGGTCCTGGTCGACAACAAGGGCGGCGCGGCGGGAGCGATCGGCGCGCGCTTCGTGTCCAATGCCAAGCCGGACGGCTACACCCTGTTCTATGCGGTCGGCACCAACGTCGTGACCAACCCGCACGTGCTCAAATCCTCGATCGACACGTTGAAGGGTCTGGTGCCGATCATCCAGACGACCGACTACCAGTACGTGCTCGCGGTCAACCCCAGCGTGCCCGTGAACAACGTCAAGGAGCTGATCGCGCTGGCCAAGAAGGAGCCGGGCAAGCTCACCTATTCGTCGTCCGGCGTCGGCGGCAACAACCATCTGGCGGGCGCGCTGTTCGCCGAGGCGGCCGGCGTCGACCTGACCCACGCCCCCTACAAGGGCACCGGGCCGGCGCTGATGGACGTGATCAGCGGCATCATCACCATGAACTTCTCCTCGCTGCCGCCGGCGGTCGGACAGATCAAGGCCGGCAAGCTGAAGGCGCTCGCGGTGACCGGCGAGAAGCGGGTGAGCTCGCTGCCCGATGTGCCGACACTCAAGGAGCAAGGCGTCGACATCGCGGTCACCGGCTGGCACGGCTTGTTCGCGCCGCCCAAGACGCCCGACGCCATCCTCGACCGCGTCCACAAGGAGACGGCGCTGGCGATGAAGGATGCCAAATACACCGGCGCCCTGGCCAAGGATGGGCTGGAGCTGCCGCCGGAGCGCTCGCGCGCCGACTTCACCAAGTTCGTCGTCGACGAGCACACCTTCTGGGGCAAGAAGCTCAAGGAGTTGAAGGTCGAGATGGAGTGACCGGGTCCGCTTTCCGCGAGCACCGGATCCGCGACATGGGTTAAGCAAGGCCCATGATCGACAAGCGTTACGGCGTCGTGCCGCCGGCCGAGCAGGCCGCCCTGAGCGGCCTCGAGTTCGTCCAGAAGCTGGTGAGCGGCGCCCTGCCGCACAACAGCATGGCGCGCACGCTGGGCTACGACATCGTCGAGGCCGCGCTCGGCCGGGTCGTGGTGACGGCGACGCCCACCGCCGACCTGCTCAATCCCGCCGGCACCGTCCATGGCGGCTTCTCGGCGACGCTGCTCGACACCTGCATGGGTCTCGCCGTGCTGACGACGGTGGAAAAGGGCTCCGCTTCGACGACGCTCGAATTCAAGATCTCCTTCACGCGGCCGATCACGCCGGAGAGCGGGTTGCTGCGCGCCGAGGGCACGGTCGTCTCGGGCGGGCGCCGCATCGGAACGGCCGAAGGCCGCCTCGTCGACGCCGCCGGCCGCCTGCTGGCGCACGCCACGACGACCTGCCTGATCTTCGAGCGCTGAGGTCGGCTAAGATCCCCGCGCAGTCCGACAGGAAAGAATGCCGTAGTCGCGCCGGCCGACGATCGGCCGGGTGACGACAGCGGCGTCGCCCTTGGTGGCGTCGGTCCATGCGCGATAAAGCCGGCTGCCGAGCGAGCGCGTGTCGAAGAAGACGCAGGCGGTCGGCGCTTTCAGGAGCTTGGCGATCCAGTCCTCCTCGTCGCGCTTCAGCCACAGGCTGCCGCGCGGCGAGGTGATGCCGCTCACCGAGCGGAAGCCGCCGAAGAAGTAGAGCAGCTCGGGGTCGCCCATCGGATCGTCCGGCGTCGGCAGAACCAGCTCGACCGGCCGGCCGCCCAGCCGGTCGTGCAGCAGCCGGCTCAGCTCCTCCAGCTCGGCAAACGACGGATGACGGCGAAAGGCAGCTTGCAGATCGGGCACGGGCGAATAGCGCGCGGCGGGATCGAGCGGCCGATCCTTGGCGTCTTGCAAGGTGCGATAGACGGCGAGAGCGGCGCGACCATCGGACCAGGCGTCGCCGGCCGCCGCGATGCGGCGCGCAAGGTCGGTTCTGCCGACCACGACCGCGTCGACGATCAGCACGGCCGACAGCAGCAACAGCAGGCCGCGGCCAAGGCCCGGCCGCAGGCAGAGCCAGGCGAAGGCCGGCAGCGCCAGAAGCAGCAGCGGCAGCAGAAACGACGGGCCGGCAAGATGCGAGAGGTCCGAGCGCAGCAGGGCGAAGAGATGCAGGGACGCGGCGCCGACCGCGACACCGGCGAACTTCCAGGCGAACGACGCCTGCCGCGCCTCACCCGGCCGCCACCGCTGACCGAGAAAGCGCGCCACCAGGCCGATCACGACCATGAGCAGGAGGGCGAAGCCATAGGTTTGCAGGATCGGGCGCGGCTCGCCTTCGATCATCAAGAAGTCCTGGAACCAGCCGTGCAGGATTTCGATGGCAAGGGAGAGGCTCGCATTGTCCGACCAAACCGAGTTGGAGACGCCGGCCATCACCAGACTCGATTGGGCTGCGGCCATGTGCAGGACATCGAAACTATGCGTGAACCCTACGGTCGCCGCGACGGCGACCAGGTAGGCGGCGATGCCGGCCACCAGGAATGTGCCGGTGAAACGCAGCAAGGCAGCCATCGGCTGCCCCGATGCCGGACCGTAGAGACCAATGGAGAACAGCAGCACGAGCAGCCCGCCCGACAGGTTCTCCTGGCTCATGAAGCCGCCGAGCCCCCAGAGAGCGCCGATCGCCGCCGCGGCGATCCAGCCACTCGGCTGCGGCGCTGCAGCGAGCAGCCGGCGCGCCAGCAACAACGCCAGGATGGGCACGACGAGCCAGCGCGTCAGGATCGCCCAGCCCGCGACATGCAGCACACCGACCGGGCTCGGCCACAACGCCCATCCCGCCAAGCCGGCCAGCGCCCAGGGCAGGCCCAGCAACTGCTGCACGACGACGAAGAAGCCGACGATGCAGACCATGTCGATCAGCAGGACGGCGGCGTAGAAGCCGTGATTGGAGAAGCCGAGCCACTGCGTGACCCCATAGACCAGCAGCTGGTTGCCCAGGCCGTATTGGGTGCGTGCCTCGAGGTAGGGCGTCGCGCCGAGGCGGATCTGCTCGAGCGCGCCGAGATGGACCAGCGAGTGGTATTCGTAGAACGGCGCGAGTGCCGAGCCATCAGCGGCGGGAGCGACGTCACGCAGGGCCGCCGCGCCGATCCACAGATAGGCGAGGACGGCAACCAGCGCGGCGCCTGCCAGGCGCGCCCAGGGCGATCGCCGCGGCGTGTTCCTGTTGGCTCGCCATTCGACATCGGGCGGCGCGAAGAACAGTCGCACCATGCCGTAGTGGAAGATCGCCAAGGCCATCAGCGCCAAGTAACCGAAGACGACGATGCGCTTGTCCTGCAATCCCCACTGGGCGATCACGTCCTGGCGCGTGACGCCGCTCGGCGTCAGCGCCAGATAGCCGTAGGCCGCCACAGCCGCCAGCAGGCCGGCGGCGTAGAGCCAGACGCCGAGCAGGCTCGCGGCGCGCGGCCTGATCGCCAGCCCGACACCGTCGGCAAAACGGCCGATCGCCGCTTCGATCGCCGAACCTTCGGCTCGGGCGATCGCCCAGACGAGGGCCAGGGCCAGCAGGCCGGTCGGCGCGGCGGCGAGCACATAGGCCGGCCGCGCCGCCAGGACGACCGCCTCGATCACCAGCGCGGCGGCAGCGGCGAGAACCACGAGGCCGCAGAGGTGGAGATTGGCCGCCGGGTCGAGCGACCGCCAGCGCAGACGATCGAGCAGTCGCGTCACCAGCGCGGCTTCCACAGGATCGACGCGCGGCCCCAGATCAACCGGTTCGACACGGCGAACCGCCAGATGACGTCGATCACCAGGCCGGTGCAGGCAGCGATGAAGGTGTGACCCTGCAGCCGCTCGTAGGTGATATGGGCGGTGCTGACGTTGGCGACGATGCCGAGCGAGGCGATCAGGCCATAGAGCAGCAGGCCCTTGTAGAAGGCCGCCCCGCGCAGCTGATCGTCGGAGTAGGTCAAGACGTTGTTGATCGAAAAGTTGAACACCATGGCAACCACCGTGGCGATCGCCTGGCCCACCCAGAACACCGCACCCAGCGCCATGCTGCTGTAAAGCACCGAGAAATGAAAGATCGAACCGATCAGGCCGACGCCGACGAAGCTGATCAGCCGCGGCGGCAGCACGCCGCCGGAGAGCTTGGCGGCGATGTCGCAAGCGAGCAGCCACAGGACGTAGAGCTGCAGCTTGGATTGGCCATGCCGGCGGCTGGCGAACTCGAAGGGCAGCTCACGGATCGTGGCCTGGCGGTTGTGGTAGGCGAGATCGAAGAAGATCTTGAAGCCGTCGGCCTGCAGGCGCGGCAGCGTCGCGAGAAACAGCCGGCGCGAGGTGGCGAAGAAGCCGGTCAGCGGATCGCTGAGCGCGCGGCCGAGCAGCAGATTGGTCAGCCGGTTGCCGTAGCTCGACAGGCGCCGGCGTCGCGCGGTGGGCAGCCCCCTCACCTCCTGCCCGGCAAGGAAGCGCGAGGCCGAGACGATGTCGCTGCCGGCCTCCAATGCCTCGACCATCTGCGGCACCAGCGCGGCATCGTGCTGCAGGTCGCCATCCATGACCACGACCAGCTCGCCGTGCGCGGCCTGCACGCCCCAGTGGACGGCCGAGCACAATCCGCGCTCCTGCACGCGCTGCAGGCAGCGCACGTTGGCGTGGCGCTCGGCCAGGGCGAGCACGGCCTGGGCCGTGCCGTCGGGCGAGTCGTCGTCGACCACGACCAACTCCCAGGGCCGTCCGGCAAGCGCCCGCTCCAGGCCGTCGTACAGCGGTGCAATGTTGGCCGCCTCGTTGTAGGTCGGCACGATCACCGAGATCTGCGTCGTCACGGCCGGGCCACGGCCAGCAGGAGGTTGCCCAGGCCGAAATGGCGGTAGCGCGCCCCGACGGCGTCGAGGCGCTCGACGAGCCGCAGGCCGAGCACGGCGGCGAAGGGTGCGAGGCCGACGGCCGTCGTGACCGCGACGTCGCGATAGCCGGCTTGGACCAGCTCGGCGGCAAGCCGGGCGCGGCGATACTTGTTGATGTGCTGCTGCTCGTAGCGCACGCGCGAGAGGCGATCGACACTCCATTCGATCACCGGCCAAAGCGAGCGGTAGTTGGGCGTGGTGATCACCACCACGCCGTCGGCAACGAGCAGCGGGCGGGCGGCGGCAAGCAGGCGGCGCGCATCGGCCGCCGCGAGATGCTCGATCAGCTCGATCATGGTGATCGCCTCGAAACGCTCGCCGGCGGCGGCAAGCTCGGCGAGCGTCGCGGTGGAGAAACGACGGCGCGGCCCGGCATAGCGGCGACCGGCGTAACCCACTTGCGCGGCGCTGAAATCGACGCCCAGGCAGTCGACCCCGTCCAGATAGTTGCCGATGAAGGTGCCGGGCCCGCAGCCCACGTCGAGCAGACGCCGCGGCCGGCCGATCCGGGCGGCGACGGCGCGGAACTTCAGATCGTGCCAGGCGTAGCGTACCCCCGCCTTGCGCTGATGGATCTCGTCGTAGAAGCCCGGCGGTATCTGCTCATAGTCGTAGCCAGGGGTCGTCATCGCCTCTTCTCGGGCCATGACGCCACTCTACACGGAAACCGTCCTCAGCGCTTGGTCGGCACGACGCAGAAACCCTGGGCCTCGATGCCGAGCGGTGGATTGAACTTCGAGCGGAAGTTCTCCATGGCGATCGCCGCCGTCAGCTCGACGATCTGCGCCTCGCTGTAGTGTCGCCTGAGCTTGTCGACCAGCGCGTCATCGACCGTCTGGTCGGTGTAGGTGATGCGCTCGGCATATTCCAGAGCCAGCCGCTCGGCCTCGCTGAACAGCGCGCTGTCGCGCCACGTCGTCACGGCCGCGAGCTTGTCCAGCCCGCCTTCGGTGCTTTCCAGCACACGGCTGGAATTGATGTCGATTCAAAACGGACAGCCGTTGATGGTGGCGACCCGCACATAGACCAGCGGCGGCAGGCCCTTGGGCAGTTGGCCGGACTGCTCGATCGACTGGCCGAGCAGGCCGGCGGCGCGCAGGATCGGCGGGCAGTGCGCCATCACCTTGGTCGGATTGAGCAGGCCGCCGAACAGCTCGCGCTGCTTGTCGAAAACCGTCTTGAGCGTCGGATCGCCGCCGTCTTCCTCGATTTCGCTGACGCGGGGCATGATCGGTCCTCCATTGTGCGAGGCGCCAACCTAGACATGCGGGGCGCGCGGAGGCGACCGAACTTTTCTCATGCGCTCCCCGGGGCGAACGACGCTACGATCCGGCCCGTGAAGGAAACGCATATGACACGGGCGACCGGCGCGGCCTACGGCTGGGTGATCGTTGCCGCGGGCGCTTTGATGACCGGCATCAGCATGGGCTCGATGTTCTCGCTCGCCGTGTTCCTACAGCCCATGGCAGTCGACACCGGCTGGTCGCGCACCGGCATCTCGACCGCCATGACGGTCGACTTCATCGCCATGGGGCTCGCGACTTTCTTATGGGGGGCGCTGAGCGACCGCCATGGCACGCGCATCGTCGTCCTGCTGGGCAGCCTGCTGCTCGGCCTCGGCCTGGTGCTGGCGAGCCGCGCCGCGAGCCTGCTCGAGTTCCAGACCCTGTTCGGCGTCATCGTCGGCGTGGCGGCCGGCGCCTTCTATGCGCCGATGATGGCCGTGACCTCGACGTGGTTCGAGCGCAACCGCAGCCTCGCCGTGGCGCTGGTTTCCGCCGGCACGGCGATGGGGCCGCTGACCGTGGCGCCGTTCGCGCGCTGGCTGATCACGACCTACGAGTGGCGGCCGGCCATGCTGGTGGTCGGCATCACCGCCTGGCTGCTGCTGGTGCCGGCGGCGCTGCTGATCCGCCGGCCGCCGGTCGTGCTCGACGCCGATCCGCCGGCGCCGGGCGTTGCGACGCCGGTCGCGGCGCTGCCGGCCGCGACCCGCATGAGCGTCGGCGCG
>VGCQ01000057.1 GCA_016870055.1 Alphaproteobacteria bacterium
GCGGGCCTGTCCCGCCGTTTTTTTGATTTTCCGCAATTTGCGCATTTTCCGCTACCCCCCTTCCGCCCTCGAATTCCGGCAGCACACCCCTTCAATTTCGCGTGGCGACCGCCATCGGTCGGACGTCCCATCGCCGGCACGGCCCGACCAGAAGAGAAGACGCCCTTTCAGCACCGGGGAATCGGACGGCCGATGGACAGGCGGCTCGCTCCCGCACCTTGTCATATACCTCAGTACCTTTCAATAACTATCGTACCGTCCGGGAAGGCCTCACCGGCCTGCCACCGTCAGCCGCCGCGTCAGTCGACCAGCCTCCGGAAGCTGAAGATGTCTGCCCGGTACACGACATAGAAACCGAGCCACAGCACGGCCGCCACGACGGTTGTAATGATCGCCTTGCGTAGAAGCTCGGGCCGCTCTGGTGCGCCATGGTCCTCGCCCCGCCCCGGTGCACGCACGCGGCGGACGCCCAACGGCAGGACCGCGAACAGCACCGTCCACCAGATCACCAGGTAGACCATGATGCCGGTGGCCCATCTCATGGCGCCCTCGCCACGGCGACCGGCCTCAGACCTGCTCGAGCTCGATCAGCGTGCCGGTGAAATCCTTGGGATGCAGGAACAGCACCGGCTTGTCGTGGGCGCCGATCTTGGGCTCGCCATCACCCAGCACGCGCGCGCCTTGCGCCTTCAGCCTGTCGCGCGCCGCGTAGATGTCCTCGACCTCGTAGCAGACATGGTGGATGCCGCCGTCGGCGTTGCGCGCCAGGAAGTTGGCGATCGGCGACTTCTCGCCGAGTGGATGCAGAAGCTCGATCTTGGTGTTGGGCAACTCGACGAACACCACGGTGACGCCGTGCGCAGGCTGCGCCTTGGGCGCGCTCACCTTGACCCCCATGACCGAGCGGTAAAGCTCCGCCGCCTTGGCGAGATCCGGCACGGCGATGGCGATATGGTTCAGGCGTCCGATCATCACCCTTAGATGCGGACGATATGCACGTCCGTCAACGGCTTCTTGCCGAGGTGCGCGCGCACGACGCGCCGCACGGTTCGACGCGCGGCCTCCTCGATGCGGCCATCGTCGCCGCGCTCCGTGGTGTCGAGATCGGCCAACATCTCGCCCAGGCCGGCGACGATCGCCCGACCCAGGGAGCCGTCGCCATCGTCGATGCCGCGCAGGGTGACTTTGGGATCGGCGACCGCCCGGCCGCGCCTGTCGACCACCAGGGTCGCTGCGGCCGCGCCGTTCCACAGCAGCTTGCGCCGCTCGCGCATCGCCTCGCCGTCCAGTTCCACCAAGGTGTCGCCATCGCGCGCCAGCCGCCCCGACGGCACGTGATCGACGATCTCGGCCGGTCCCGGCGCCAGGCGCACCAGGCTGCCGTTGGGCGCCACCACCGTCTCGGGCACCTGGCAGGCCCGCGCCAGGGCGGCATGCTCGATCATGTGGCGGACCTCGCCATGCACCGGCACGGCGATCTTGGGCCGCACCCACTGGTAGACCCGGACCAACTCGTCGCGCGCCGGATGGCCCGAGACGTGGACGTCGGCCACACCGTCGTCGATCACCTCGACACCGCGCGCCACCAAGGCGTTGTGCAAGCGACCGACCGAGCGCTCGTTGCCAGGGATCACCCGCGAGGAGAAGATCGCCGTGTCGCCCGTCTCCAGCACGAGGTCGCGGTGCTCGCCGGTGGCGATCTTGGCCATTGCGGCCCGCGGCTCACCCTGGCTGCCGGTGCAGATCAGCACCACCTTGTCGCGCGGCAGGAATCCCGCCTGCTGCTCGGGCACACACTCGGGAAAGTCGAGCAGGTAGCCGCATTCCTGGGCAGCCTCGACCATGCGCTGGAGGGCACGACCCGACAGCACGGGATGGCGGCCAGCGGCGACCGCAGCCAGGGCCGCGCTCTCGACCCGCGCGAGATTGGAGGCAAAACAGGTCACCGCGACCCGCCCCTTCGCCGCCTTCACGAGCTTCTCGAGATTGGCGCGCACCCGAGCCTCCGACCCCGCCTCGCCTTCGACGAAGACGTTGGTGCTGTCGCACACCATGGCGAGCGCACCCTCCTCGCCGATGCGGCGCAGCATCGCTTCGTCGGTGAGCTCGCCCAGCAGCGGCTCGGGGTCGATTTTCCAGTCGCCGGTGTGGAACACCGTGCCGAGCGGCGTGCGGATCGCCAACGCATTGGGCTCGAGGATCGAGTGCGTCATGGTGATCAACTCGAGCTCGAACGGCAGCAGGCTCAACTTGCCGCCAAGCGGCACCTCGGTAACCGGAACCGAACCGACCAGCCCGGCCTCGGTCAGCTTGCGCCGCAGCACCGACGCGGCAAACGGCGTGGCGTAGACCGGCGCCTTCAGCCTTGGCCAGAGATCGGCGACGGCGCCGAGATGGTCTTCGTGAGCGTGGGTCAGCACGATGCCGACCAGCGCCTCGCGACGCTCCTCGATGAAGGCCGGATCGGGCATCACGACCTCGATGCCGGGCATCGAATCATCGGCAAAACCGATACCGAGGTCGACCATCAACCACTTCCCGGCATGGCCGTAGAGATTGAGGTTCATGCCGATCTCGCCCGCGCCGCCGAGCGCGAGAAACAACAGCTCGTCCTTGCCCGGAACGGTCATGCCGCCTGCTTGCTCCGCCTCCAGATCTCGATCAGGCCGCGTGCGGTGATGTCGGTCGCTACTTGATCGATGATCGGGATATAGCCCTCGAACACAGGAGCAAGACCGCCGGTCGAGACGACCTTCATGGGCTTTCCGAATTCCGCCTTGATGCGCGTGACGATGCCCTCGATCAGGCCGACATAGCCCCAGAACACGCCGGTATGCATGCAAGCCACCGTCGTCGTGCCGATCACCTTCTCGGGCTTCTCGACCACGATGCGCGGTAATAGAGCCGCGGCGTTCACTAGGGCTTCGATGCTGAGGTTGGGGCCGGGCGCGATGGCGCCGCCGCAATAGCTGCCTTCCTCGTCGACGACGTCGAAGTTGGTGGCAGTGCCGAAGTCGACCACGACGACCGGCGTCCGCGGGAACATCAGGCTGGCGCCGACGGTATTGCAGATCCGGTCGGCACCGGCCCCGACGCCCTTGATCTTGATGCCGTGGACGACGTTGCGGTCGCCGATGAACAGCGGCTCGCAATTGAGGTAGCGCGTGCACAGCCGGCGCAGGTTGAAATTGGCCTGCGGCACGACGCTGCCGATGATGGCGTCGGTCACCGACTTGGGGTCGATACCCTCCATGCGCATCAGCTCGAACAGCCAAACCGCATGCTCGTCGGCGGTACGCATGGCCGAGGTATGCTGACGCCATTCGCCGACGATGCGATCGCCGTCGACCACGCTGAACTTGATGTTCGTGTTGTTGCAGTTGATGGCAAGCAGCATTGCCGTCCTCCTATTCAGGCCGCGCGGCCCAGCAACTCACCCGACACGATGCGCCGCCGCCCCGACGCCGTCTCCAGCAAGAGCGCCCCCTCGCCGTCGACGCCACCGAAGCGGCCTCGTACAAGCTCGTCGCCCAACTTGACGTCGACCTCCGCGCCGAGTGGTCCGGCCTTGGCCAGCCAGTCGCCGCGCACGACCGCAAATCCGTCACGCCGCCACTGCGCCAGCCGCTGCGCCAAAGCCGCCGCAAGTTTCTCGAGGGCGGTCTCCACCGTGCCGCCCAAGGCGGCCCCTGGGTAGCGCATGTCGGGCAGATCGGGCGCAAAGCCGACATTGACGCCGATGCCGGCCACGACGTGTTGGACCTCGCCCGACTGGCCAACGGCACTCTCGAGCAGGATGCCGGCGACCTTGCCGCCATCGACCAGAACGTCGTTGGGCCATTTCAGCCGCGTCGCCCGACCTTCCGGGACAATGTCGGCCACAGCGAGTGCCGCGACAAAGCCCAGCTCGGCGGCGCGGGCGGCGGCGCAGTGCGGCCTGAGGACAGTCGAGCTGTAGAGATTGCCGACCGGCGAGGCCCAGCTCCGCCCACGGCGGCCGCGGCCACCGGTCTGCTCGCGCGCCCATACCACGGTGCCCTCGGCGGCGCCGGCCTCGGCCAGGCGCGCTGCCTCGTCGTTGGTGCTGCCGACGCTCGACAGCGCGACCAGCCGCCACCCGTCCGGCAGGACGGGTGCGGTGCTCACGGGAACAGGCCCTTGGCCGCCGCGGCGGCGATCAGGCTGAGCGGCTGCGGCGCCAGCGAGAAGGCCGCGACAAGGATCGCGGCGGCAAAGGCCACGACGCGGGTGATGCCGAAAACCGGTGCATCGAGCGTCTCGGCCGGCTCGTCGAAGTACATCACCTTGACGATCCGCAGGTAGTAGTAGGATGCCACCACCGAGGCCAGCACACCGAGCACGGCCGGCACGTAGAGCTTGGCTTCGACGGCGGCGATGAAGATGTAGAGCTTGCCCCAGAAGCCGGCCAACGGCGGGATGCCGGCCAGCGAGAACATGAACAGCAGCAGCGCGAACGCCATCATGGGATGGCTGCGCGCCAGGCCGGCCAGGTCCGGCACGCCCTCGACCATGACGCCGCGGCGCTTCATCATCAGAATGGTGGCGAAGACGCCGAGCGTCATCACGAGATAGATCGCGAGGTAGAAGACCACCGCCTCGATGCCCTTCTCGCTGCCGCTCGCCAGGCCAAGCAGGATGTAGCCGACATTGCCGATCGAGGAGTAGGCCATCAGGCGCTTGATGTTCTGCTGACGCAAGGCGGCGAAGGCGCCGAGCGCCATCGACAGCACCGAGGCCACGACCACGATCTGCTGCCACTGCGCGAACAGCGGCTTGAACGGCCCCATCAGCACCGAGACCAGCAGCGAGACGGCGGCGATCTTGGGTGCGGCGGCGAACAAGGCCGTCACCGGCGTCGGCGCGCCTTCGTAGACGTCGGGCGTCCACATGTGGAAGGGCACGGCCGAGACCTTGAAGGCGAGCCCCGCCACCACGAATACCAGGCCAACGATCACGCCCAGCTCGGCGCCCTTGCCGTCGAGCAGCGCCTTGGAGATCTCGACGAACGCCGTGCCGCCGCAAAAGCCGTAGATCAGCGAGGCGCCGAACAGCAGCATGCCTGATGCGACCGAACCGAGGACGAAGTACTTCACGCCGGCTTCGGTCGAGCGCACCGAGTCGCGCTGGAAAGCGGCGACGACGTAGAGCGCGAGCGACTGAAGTTCCAAGCCGACATAGAGCGCCATGAGGTCGTTGGCCGAGATCATCAGCATCATGCCGAGCGTGGCGAGCGCCACCAGCAGCGGATACTCGAAACGCCAAGCCTTGACCTGCTCGAAGTAGGCGCACGACATCAGGATGGTGACGGCCGAGCCGACCAGCACCATGGCCTTCATCGTCGTGGTCAGACGGTCGACGATGAACAGCGAGGCGAAGGCCGTGCCTTCGCGGTACGGCATGAACAGCAACACCGCCGTTACCAGCATGGCAAGCGAGGTCGCGCCCGAGATGAAGGCCGTCGACGCTTCGCCGCGCACCACGCCATAGACCAGCAGCAGGCACGTCACGGCAGCCAGGAAGATTTCCGGTCGAGCCAGCGTCCAGGATTCGAGACCGACAATCATGTTCGTCACCCCCGGCCGCTCACGGCGCCAAAGCCGCAGTGCGGGCGAGCTTGATGGCCGCCTGGTAGTCGGCGACCAGCTTGTCGACCGAGGCCGCCATCGGATCGAGGAACGAGCTGGGATAGATGCCCATCCACAGCGACAGCAAGACCAGCGGCAGGAAGACCGCGATTTCGCGCCGGTTCATGTCGAGGATGCCCTTGAGCGAGTCCTTGGTGAGCTCGCCGAAGACGATCTTGCGGTAGAGCCAGAGCGCGTAGGCCGCCCCCAGGACCATGCCGGTGGCCGCGAGGGCCGCCACCCAAGTGTTGACCTTGAAGGTGCCGATCAGGACCAGGAACTCGCCGACGAAGCCCGACAGGCCGGGCAGCCCGACGCTCGCCAGGGTGAAGAACATGAAGGTGAAAGCGTAGCGCGGCATGCGATGGACCAGGCCGCCATAGGCGGCGATCTCGCGCGTGTGCATTCGGTCGTAGACGACGCCGACACAGAGGAAGAGCGCGGCCGAGACGATGCCGTGGCTCAGCATCTGGAACAGCGAGCCCTGCACACCTTGCACGTTCAGCACGAAGGCGCCGATCGTCACGAGGCCCATATGGGCGACCGACGAATAGGCGATCAGCTTCTTCATGTCCTCCTGCACCAGCGCCACCAGCGAGGTGTAGATGACGGCGACGATCGACAGGCCGAAGACCAGCGGCGCGAAATACTGCGTCGCCTCGGGCAACAGCGGGATCGACAGCCTGAGGAAGCCGTAGCCGCCCATCTTCAAGAGCACGCCGGCCAGGATGACCGACCCCGCAGTCGGCGCCTCGACGTGGGCGTCGGGCAGCCAGGTATGAACCGGCCACATCGGCACCTTGACGGCGAACGACGCGAAAAAGGCAAGCCACAGCCAGCACTGCCAGATGAACGGCAGCTGCAGCTTGTCCATCGCGGTCGGCAGGTCGGTGGTGCCGAGCTGCCAGTAGATCGCGATGATGGCGAGCAGCATCAGGACCGAGCCCAGCAGCGTATAGAGGAAGAACTTGAAGGCGGCATAGACGCGCCGCGGGCCACCCCACACCCCGATGATCAGGAACATCGGAATCAGGACGCCCTCGAAGAAGACGTAGAACAGCGCAAGGTCGAGCGCGCAGAACATGCCGACCATGAAGGTCTCGAGGACCAGGAAGGCGACCATGTACTCCTTGACGCGGACATGGACGGCGTCCCAGCTCGACAGGATGCAGATCGGCGTCAGCAGGGTCGACAGCAGCACGAAGAACAGCGAGATGCCGTCGATACCCATGTGATAGCCGATGCCCAGCGCGGGCACCCAATCGGCCTTCTCGACGAACTGGAAACCTGCCTTGGTGACGTCGAAGCGCGCCCACAACAGCAGCGAGATCAGGAACGTCACCACCGAGGTGACGAGCGCCACGCTCCTGCAGTTGCGCTCGACGGCTTCCTTGGGTCCGTTCACCACCAGGCAGAACAGGGCTCCCACCAGGGGCAAGAAGGTGACCAGGGAAAGGATAGGCCAGCTCGTCATCGCCCTACCTCCCCATCAACACGGGGTACATGAAGTAAGTCACGAGTGCGACGACGCCGACCAGCATGGCGAATGCATAGTGATAGAGATAGCCACTCTGGAAGCGGCTGAGCGCACCCGCCATGTCCTGGGCGCGGGCGGCGATGTTGTCGGGCCCCAGACCGTCGATGGTGGCGCCGTCGCCCTTCTTCCAGAACACCCGGCCGATCGCCACCGCAGGCTTCACGAACAGCACGTCGTAAAGCTCGTCGAAATACCACTTGTTGTAGAACAGCGCGTGGATGCCCGGGAAGCGCCGGACCGTCGCCTCGGCCAGATGCGGCATGGCGACATAGTAGAGATAGGACAGCGCGATCCCGGACAGCGCGAAGACCAGCGGCGCCAGCTTCACCCACAGCGGCACCTCGTGGGCATGGTGCAGGATCTCTTCGGTCGACTTCACCGCGATCGACGAGGTGCCCCAGAACTGCATCCAGTCGTGGCCGACGAACCAGCCGTAGGCGACCAGGCCGGACAGGGCGGCGCCGACCGCCAGCACATAGAGAGGAATCAGCATGATCGCCGGCGATTCGTGAGCGTGATCCCAGGTGTGATGGTCGCCGCGATACTTGCCGTAGAAGGTCATGAACATCAGGCGGGTCGAATAGAAGGCGGTCATGAAGGCCGCGATGACGCCCAACCAGAAGGCGATCATGCCGACCGTCGAATGCGCCCCGTAGGCCGCCTCGAGCATGATGTCCTTGGAGTAGAAGCCGGCAAAGCCCAGGCCGTTGCCGAGGACGAAGGGCACGCCGATGCCGGCCAGCGCCAGGGTGCCGATCCACATCAGCCAAAAAGTCTGCGGCGCCTTCTCCCGCACACCGCCCATCTTGCGCATGTCCTGCTCGTGATGCAGGCAATGGATGACCGAGCCCGAGCCCAGGAACAGCAGCGCCTTGAAGAAGGCGTGGGTCATGAGATGGAACATCGCCGCCGAGTAGGCACCAACGCCGGCGGCGAAGAACATGTAACCGAGCTGGCTGCAGGTCGAATAGGCCACCACCCGCTTGATGTCGAACTGGGTGAGCCCGATGGTGGCCGCGAAAAACGCCGTCGCCGCGCCGATCAGCGTGACGATCTGGCCGGCGATCGGCGCCAACTCGAAGATCGGCGACAGGCGGCAGACCATGAAAACGCCCGCCGTCACCATCGTGGCGGCGTGGATCAGCGCCGAGACCGGGGTCGGGCCCTCCATGGCGTCGGGCAGCCAGGTATGCAGGAAGATCTGCGCCGACTTGCCCATGGCGCCGACGAACAATAGCAGGCAGGCGGTTTCCAGCGCCGGTAGATTCATGCCGAGGAACGTGATGCGCATCTGCGCCATCTCGGGGCCCTTGGCGAAGATCTCGCTGAAATTCACCGAGCCGCTCAGCATCCACACTGCGAAGATGCCCAGCGCAAAACCGAAGTCGCCGACACGGTTGACGATGAAGGCCTTTATCGCCGCGTCGTTGGCCGACTTCCGGTCGTACCAGAAGCCGATCAGCAGATATGACGCAAGACCCACGCCTTCCCAACCGAAGAAGAGCTGCACCAGATTGTCCGACGTCACCAGCATCAGCATGAAGAAGGTGAACAGGCTGAGGTACGACATGAAGCGCGGGATGCCGGGATCCTCGGCCATGTAGCCGATGGAATAGACATGAACCATCGACGACACGCCGGTGACCACGATCAGCATGACCGCGGTGAGTGTGTCGATGCGCAGCGACCAGACGACGTCGAACGTGCCCGAGTCCATCCAGGTGAAAAGCTTGACCACGACCAGCTTGGCGTTGTCGGGGCCAAAGCCGATGCGGATGAAAACGAAGACCGAAAGCGCCGCGGCGATCAGCAGCGCCGCGCACGTCACGATCTGCGCCGGCCGATCACCGATCACCCGGCAGAACAGGCCGGCGATGGCGGCCGCCAGCAGCGGCAACAGAACGATGAGCTTGATGGCGAGATCCATGACTGCGGCGCCCTAGATCAGCGTCATCGGACCGCGGGCCTCCAGGCCCGCATCATGAGCGGACCTGGAGGCCCGCGGTCGACTTGAGGTGAGGAACATGCCCTAGCCCTTCATCGCATTGATGTCTTCGACCTCGATGGTCCCGCGATTGCGGAAATAGACCACCAGGATGGCAAGGCCGATCGCCGCCTCGGCAGCGGCCACCGTCAGCACCAACATGGCGAAGACCTGGCCGACGATGTTGCCTTGGAAGACGGAAAAAGCGACGAGGTTGATGTTGACCGCAAGCAGCATCAGCTCGACGCACATCAGGATGACGATGACGTTCTTGCGGTTCAGGAAGATGCCGAGGATGCCCATGGTGAACAGCACGGCGGCGACGAACAGGTAGTGGCCGAGCCCGATGGTCATCGTACGCCCTCCCCGCTCGGCACCTTGACCACGGTGACCGCCTGGTCTTTGGGTCGATAGAGCTGGTCGCTGATGCGCTGACGACGTACGCCGGGCCGGCTGCGCAGCGTGAGCACGATGGCGCCGATCATGGCGACCAGCAACACGACACCCGCGACCTGGAAGAGGTAGAAGTACTGGGTGTAGAGCACGCGGCCGATGGCGCGGGTGTTGTCGACCGCTTGGACCTGCGGCCCGGCTTTGGCGAGCGCCGTAAGACTGGTCGAGTCGCCACCGATCACGCCCAGAGCAAGCAGGATCTCGGCCAGCAGGACCACGCCGATCAACGCACCGACCGGCAGGTACTTCAGGAATCCCTCGCGCAGCTGTGTGAGGTTGATGTCGAGCATCATGACCACGAACAGGAACAGCACGGCCACCGCGCCGACATAGACGATGACCAGGATCATAGCGATGAACTCCGCCCCGATCAGCACGAACAGGGCGGCGGCATTGAAGAACGCCAGGATCAGGAACAGCACCGAGTAGACGGGATTGCGCGACACCACGACCATGGCGGCCGACGCCATGACCACGAACGCAAAAACGTAGAAGGCCAGAGCCTGAAGCAGCATGATCTCCCCCTACCCCTTCCGGCTCACCGATAAAGCGCGTCGGCCTGGAGGTTGGCGGCGATCACCGGCTCCCACCGGTCACCGTTCGCGAGCAGCTTGTCCTTGTTGTACATCAACTCCTCGCGGGTCTCGGTCGAGAACTCGAAGTTCGGTCCTTCGACGATGGCATCGACCGGGCAGGCCTCCTGGCAGAACCCGCAGTAGATGCACTTGGTCATGTCGATGTCGTAGCGCGTCGTGCGGCGGCTGCCGTCGTCGCGCGGTTCGGCTTCGATGGTGATGGCTTGGGCCGGACAGATCGCCTCGCACAGCTTGCAGGCGATGCAGCGTTCCTCGCCGTTGGGATAGCGACGCAGCGCATGCTCGCCGCGGAAGCGCGGCCCGAGCGGTCCCTTCTCATAAGGGTAGTTCACCGTCACCTTGGGCTTGAACATGTACTTCAAGGTGAGGGCGAAGCCCGCCACCAGCTCGGAGAGCAGGAAGGCGCGCGCGGTTCGGTCGAGAGATGCCATGCTGCGTTCTCCCTAGGGCTTCGGAAGCCAGCCGCCGAATTGCAGTACGGCAGCAGTGATGGCGACCCAGGCAAGCGACACCGGCAAGAAGACCTTCCAGCCAAGCCGCATGAGCTGGTCGTAGCGGTAGCGCGGCAGCGTGCCTTTGGTCCAACTGAACACGAACAGCAGGAAGGCGATCTTCAGCGCAAACCAAACGACACCCGGGATCCAGGTGAAGGGCGCATAGGGCACCGGCGACATCCACCCGCCGAGGAACAGCACCGCCCCCAACGCCGACAGCAGGATCATGTTGGCGTATTCGCCGAGGAAGAACAGGCCGAAGGTCATCGACGAATATTCGGTGTGAAAGCCCGCCACCAGCTCGGCTTCCGACATCGGCAGATCGAACGGCGTGCGATTGGTCTCCGCCAGCGCCGACACGAAAAAGATCACGAACATCGGCAAAAGCGGCAGCCAGAACCAGTTCCAGAACCAGCCCGACTGCGCCAGCACGACCTTCGACAGGTTGAGCGATCCCACGCACAGCAGGACGGTGATCAACACGAAGCCGATCGAGACCTCGTAAGACACCATCTGGGCGGCCGAACGCAGCGCGCCGAGGAAAGCGTACTTGGAGTTTGATGCCCAGCCCGCGATGATAATGCCGTAGACGCCCAGCGACGAGATCGCGAAAAGATAGAGGATGCCGACATTGATATCGGCGATCACCCAGCCGTCGTCGAACGGCACCACCGCCCAGGCAACCAGCGCCGTCATGAAGGCGATCATCGGCGCGATGATGAACAGAACGCCGTTGGCACTCGACGGAATGATGGTTTCCTTCAGCACCAGCTTCAGGCCGTCGGCGAAGGGCTGCAGGAGACCGAACGGGCCGACCACGTTGGGACCGCGGCGTAGCTGGATCGAGGCCCAGACCTTGCGGTCGACATAGGTCATGTAGGCGACGGCGACCAGGAGCGGCACCGTCACCGCAAGACACTGCGCCAGGATGACGATGCCCTGGCCCAGCCAGTTCGTGGTGAAGAAGTGGATCAGGTCGGCGATCATGGCCTACTCCGCCGCCATCAATTGGGCGCGCGAGGCCGTGCAGGCCGCCATGGTGCGCGACACCCGGCTGATCGGACAGGTCATGTAAAAATTCGCGACCGGCGAGACGAAAGGCGCGTCGCTGGTCTTGCCCGGCGTGCCGAAACCGCCCCAGTGCCCTGGTTCCTGCTGGTCGATCGCGGCAAAGCTCTTGTTCACCATGACGAGCCGCGAGCGGATCTGGTCGAGCGTATCATACGGCAGGATCTTGCCCAGGCGCTCCGACAACGCTCGCAGGATCGCCCAGTCCTCGCGCGCATCGCCCGGCGGATAAACGGCACGGCGCGCCAACTGCACGCGGCCCTCGGTGTTGACGTAGGTGCCTGGTTTCTCGGTATAGGCCGCGCCAGGCAGAACGACATCGGCGCGGTGCGCACCGGCATCGCCGTGATGGCCCTGGTAGATCACGAATGCCTTACCCAGGCGCTTGGTGTCGATCTCGTCGGCGGCCAGGAGGTAAACCACGGCGATCTCGCCCGCCTCGCAGTCCGCCAGAATGCCCGCGACGTCGCGGCCACCCATGCCCGGCACCAAGCCGAGATCGAGGCCGCCCACTCGCGCTGCCGCCGTGTGCAAGACGGCGAAGCCGTTCCAATCGGCGCGCACCGCGCCGATCTTGTCGGCGAGGTCGCGCGCCTGCGCCAGGACGGCGCCGCCGTCATCGCGGGCGAGCGCTCCCATGCCGAGCACGATCAGCGGATGCTTGGCGGCCTCGAGCTTGGCGAAGAAGCCGAGCTTGCCTTCGGCCAGCTCGGCCAGCGTCGCGGGGCCGGCGCCCAACCGCTCGACCGGATAGGTAAGGTCAGCGGCCGGGCCGATGCTGGCGATGGCGCAGCGGCCGGCAAGATGGCGCTTGCGGATGCGGGCGTTCAGCACCGGCGCCTCCAGGCGCGGATTGGTGCCGACCAGCAGGATGGCGTCTGCCTGGTCGATGCCGCGGACACCGGGATTGAAGAGGTAACTGCCGCGTGGGCCACCCTCGAGCTTGGCGCCATCCTGCCGGCAGTCGACGTTGGGCGAGCCGAGCGCCGTCATCAGGTCCTTGAGCGCCACCATCGACTCGGCGTCGCACTGATCGCCGGCAATGGCCGCGATCTTGGCACCGTCGAGCCCCTTCAGCTTGGCGGCGATCGCCGCGAACGCCTCGTCCCAGGTCGCCTCGACCAGCTTGCCGGCCCTGCGCACATAGGGTCGGTCGAGCCGCTGGTGGCGCAGGCCGTCGATGGCGTGGCGGGTCTTGTCGGAAATCCACTCCTCGTTCACGTCGTCGTTCAGCCGCGGCAGGACGCGCATGACCTGCGCGCCGCGGGTGTCGATGCGGATGTTCGAGCCCAGGGCGTCCATCACGTCGACCGACTCGGTCTTTTGCAACTCCCACGACCGTGCCTCGAAGGCGTACGGTTTCGAGGTGAGTGCTCCCACCGGGCAGAGATCGACCAGATTGCCGGCCAGCTCGGTCGACAGGGCATGCTTGACATAGGTCGTGACTTCCATCGACTCGCCGCGGCCGGTCGCGCCCAACTCCTCGACGCCGGCCACCTCGGTGGCGAAGCGGATGCAGCGCGTGCAATGGATGCAGCGATTCATCGAGGTCTTGACCAGCGGCCCGAGCTCCTTGTCGGGCACGGCTCGCTTGTTCTCGTGGAAGCGGCTGCGATCGAAGCCGTAGGCCATCGCCTGATCCTGCAGGTCGCACTCGCCACCCTGATCGCAGATCGGGCAGTCGAGCGGATGGTTGATCAACAGGAATTCCATCACGCCGTTGCGCGCTTTCTGCACCATCGGCGTCGTGGTGAAGATCTCCTGCTTGTCGGCGACCGGCAGCGCACAGCTCGCCTGCGGCTTGGGCGGGCCGGGCTTCACCTCGACCAGGCACATGCGGCAATTGCCGGCGATCGACAGGCGCTCGTGATAGCAGAAGCGCGGGATCTCGAGCCCCGCCAGCTCACAAGCCTGCAGGATTGTGATGCCTGCCGGAACCTCCAGCTCGACGCCGTCGATCTTGACCTTGGGCATTGCCTGCTCCCTGCCCTACTCGGCCGCCAGCTTCGAGGTGTGGGCGCGGATGCGCCGCTCCATCTCGGGCCGGAAGTGGCGAATCAAACCCTGGATCGGCCAGGCAGCGGCATCGCCCAAGGCGCAGATGGTGTGGCCCTCGACCTGGCGCGTGACGTCCTCGAGCGCATCGATCTCCTCGAGGCGGGCGTTTCCCGTCACCATGCGTTCCATCACGCGCCACATCCAGCCGGTGCCTTCGCGGCACGGCGTGCACTGGCCGCAACTCTCGTGCTTGTAGAACTGGCTGAGCCGCGCGATCGCCTTCACCACGTCGGTCGACTTGTCCATGACGATGACGGCGGCCGTACCCAGGCCCGATTTCTGGTCGCGCAATGAATCGAAGTCCATCAGGACGGTGTCGCAGATCGACTTGGGCAGAAGCGGCACCGAGGCGCCGCCCGGGATCACCGCCAGGAGATTGTCCCAACCGCCGCGCACGCCGCCAGCATGGCGGTCGATCAGCTCGCGCAGCGGGATGCCCATCTCCTCCTCGACATTGCACGGCTTGTTGACGTGGCCGGAGATGCAGAAGAGTTTCGTGCCGGTATTGTTGGGCCGGCCGATGCCGCCGAACCAGGCGGCACCGCGGCGCAGGATGGTCGGCGCCACGGCAATCGATTCGACGTTGTTCACCGTCGACGGGCAGCCGTAAAGGCCGGCGCCGGCCGGAAACGGCGGCTTCAGCCGCGGCATGCCCTTCTTGCCTTCGAGGCTCTCCAGCAGCGCCGTCTCCTCGCCGCAAATGTAGGCGCCGGCGCCGCGATGGACGTAAAGATCGAAGTCCCAGCCCGAGCCGCAGGCGTTCCTGCCGAGCAGGCCGGCGTCGTAGGCTTCCTTCACGGCGGCGATCAACGTCTGCGCTTCGTTGTAGAACTCGCCGCGGATGTAGATGTAGCCAGCGTTGGCGCGCATCGCGAAGCCGGCGACCAAGCAGCCCTCGATCAGAAGGTGCGGATCGTGACGCATGATGTCGCGATCCTTGCACGTGCCCGGTTCGGACTCGTCGGCGTTGACCACGAGATAGTGCGGCCGGTCCTTCACTTCCTTGGGCATGAAGGACCACTTCAAGCCGGTCGGGAAGCCCGCACCGCCACGACCGCGCAGGCCGGACTTCTTCATCTCCTCGATGATGGCATCGGGCCCCCTGTCGAGGATCGCTTTGGTGTTGTCCCAGGCGCCGCGGGCGCGCGCCGCCGCCAGCCGCCAATCGTGAAAGCCGTAGAGGTTGGTGAAGATGCGATCCTTGTCGGCAAGCATCGTCTACGCACTCCTCAGCGTCGTCGGACCGCCTTCCGGCGCCGACGTCTGCCGATCGACCTGAGGTCCGGGCCTCGGCGTCTCGCCACGCCGGAACGCCTCGAGCACCCTCTTAATCGAGGCCTCGTCGAGATCCTCGTAGAAGTCGTCGTTGACCTGCACGACGGGAGCGTTGACGCAGGCGCCGAGGCATTCGACTTCCTGGACGGTGAACGTCTTGCCGTCTTCGGCGTGCCGGCAGGCGTTCATGATTGCGTCCGAGCCGCGCAGCCAGCACGGCGTCGTCGTGCAGACCTGCAGCAGGTACCGGCCCTTCGGCTTGAGCTGGAACATCGTATAGAACGTCGCGATCTCGTAGACGCGGATCGGCGCCATGTCGAGGAGCTTCGCGACCTCGTCCATGGCCACCCGCGGCAGCCAGCCATGCTAGCGCTGGGCCAAATCGAGCACGCCGATCACCGCGCTGGCCTGACGGCCGGGCGGATAGTGCGCCATCAGCTCCTTGGCCTTGGCGAGGTTTTCGACCGTGAAGGCGAAGCTCGCGACGTGCGGCACGTCCTTGGGGTCGGCGGTGATCATCGACATGTCATCGCCTCCTAGCGATCGATCTCGCCGAACACGATGTCGAGCGAGCCGATGTTGGCCGACATGTCGGCGAGCTGGTGGCCCTTGGTCATCATGTCGAGCGCCTGCAGATGGGCGAAGCCCGGCGCGCGGATCTTGCAGCGATAGGGCTTGTTGGTGCCGTCGGACACCAGGTAGACGCCGAACTCCCCCTTGGGCGCTTCGACGGCAGTGTAGGTCTCGCCGGCCGGCACCTTGTAGCCCTCGGTGTAGAGCTTGAAGTGATGGATCAAAGCTTCCATCGACCCCTTCATCTCACCGCGGCGCGGCGGCGAGATCTTGCGATCGTCGACCCGTACCGGCCCGGCCATGGTGCGGAGTGCCGCGACGCACTGCTCCATGATGCGGGCGCTCTGGTACATCTCCTCGATGCGCACGAGGTATCGGGCAAAGCAGTCGCCGGTCTTGCCGACCGGGATGTCGAAGTCCATGCGATCGTAGACGTCGTAAGGCTGCGACTTGCGCAGGTCCCAGGGCAGTCCCGAAGCGCGGATCATCGGGCCGCTGAAGCCCA